>JBDZVU010000018.1:10711-41217 GCA_040255845.1 Nitrospiraceae bacterium
TCGCCTTCTGATCGATCTACCCTTCCCCGCCCCTTGGACATAGACGCCTGACCGTAACTGGTTGCTGCTGTCCGCGGAGTTGCGCTTGAGTCCAACTCAAAGGTGCCCGGCTGGCAAACATCATCGCAATTTGCACGCCACTTGCGCCTTGCCATGGCATGAAGCGGCCTTGGCTCGTCATCTCCGCCACTGGTGTCGCCGTATTGGCCCTCGGAGCTTGGTATTCAGCGAGCGAGGCTCAAACACGAAAGACAGCGGTAAGCCGCGTTGGAGAGCTGCTGCATGGCCTTTCGACGATCGGGAAGGCAACCGCTCAACTGGCTCCGTTGGTGGAGAATTTGGTCCGGTTGAGGTCCGAGCAAGGCGAACTGACGCGCCTTCTGCGAGCCGGAGAGCGCTACCTTTCGAAGCCCTAGATAGCGAACCCCGCAGGGCAACCTCCTTACTCTCTCACGCAATGCGCAGGGTTAGAGGCACTCCCCTTCCATCCGACGGCGTACGGACGAGACAATGCGCCACCGGCCTGCCATGCGGGAGCCGCAGGCTCGGGCCGTATGGAGATGGACCATGTCGATAACGATCCACCTTTGTCGCCCAATGATCTGCAGGTCCTGCGGGATCTGCTGAACGTCTTTGGCAACGCGTTTCATGATCGGGACACCTATACGGCACGCCGTCCCAGTGACGAGTATCTTCACAGCCTGCTCGGCGGCGAGTCTTTCAGTTAGCCGCGTTGGACGGCAATAAGGTCGTCGGCGGTCTGGCGGCCTGCAACTCAAGAAGTTTGAGCGGGAACGGAGCGAGATCTATCTCTATGACCTGGCCGTTGCCGCCGAATACCGACGCCAAGGCATCGCCACGGCCTTGATCGGGCAGCTCAAGAAGATCGCCGCGCGGCGCGGCACACATGTGATCTTCGTTCAGGCGGATACCAGCGGGGAGGATGAGCCGGCGATTGCGTTGTATACGAAGTTGGGAAGACGAGAGCAGGTCTTGCACTTTGACATTGCAGCTCAGGATTGGAAGAGGACGAACGGAACTATCGACTAATACCGGGAGCCTTTCCCACCGCGGAGACCCAGGCCTGCGCGAACAGGCCGTCTGATCTCGTGCTCCATTCCAAGAGGTTCCGCGCATGCTGCTCATGACCGCATTGGCGCAGCTGAAGTGCTAGGTACTCGCCGATCAACAGGAGTGAACCATAGCATTCGTATCGGGCCATCATGCGAATGTCCTGAAACTCCGCCTCTGCCAGATAGCGTCCAAGCTTGTGCCCGATACGCAGATCCCCGCCGTTGGCCTGCTGCAAGGCTGCATAAGCCTCGGCGGCATCCCTCAACTCCTTGGATGGTGGCGCGAGCAACAACCCGCTCCAGTCCGGGCTGCACAACCCCACATATCCGCCTGGTTTCAGAACCCGACGGAACTCTTCTACGGCGCGACGCGGCTCTGAGAGATGCTCCATCAGCGCATGGCAAAAGATGCCATCGAACGTGGCATCTTGGAACGGCAAGGCGTAACAAGATGCACTATGAAACGTGACATTCCCCACCCCCTTCTCCACAGCGTGGTACTTGGCGCGCTCTACCTGGGATGCGGCGATGTCGACAGCCATTACGACCCCTGGCGCGACATAAGCCGCCAAATCGACCGTGATGGTTCCTGGACCGCAGCCGCAATCCAGCACCCGGTCGCCTTTACGTACATAGGGCAAGAAGAACGCCCCGTGTGCCGCGAGCGTGCGTTTGGACATGAATTCGACGGCATTCGTGGTGTGCCCTGGGGTGTAGACCTCCTCGCTCATATCTCACACGGATTGGAGTGTGACGTGCCGACTAGTGTACCGGAAGATACGGCTTGCCAATCAATCCCGCGCTCCCTAGGATTCGCCGCATGAAGACGCAGTACTACACGGCCACCAGCCTGGACGGATTCATCGCAACGGAGGACCACTCGTTGGAGTGGCTCTTCCAGCTTGGCGATATCAACGAGACCAGCTATCCGAAATTCATCAAAGAGGTGGGCGCGCTCGCGATGGGATCGTCTACGTACGAATGGATGCTGCGGCACGTGGTGAAGTCAGCGAGCGGGGCGGACACGGGATGGCCCTATTCGCAGCCGACGTGGGTATTCTCATCACGCTCGCTCCCCCCGGTGCCCGGCGCACGGCTGCATTTTGTGCGCGGCGACGCGCGGCCAGTGCACGAGCAGATGCGGCAGGCCGCCGGAGAGCGCAACATCTGGCTGGTCGGCGGAGGCGACTTGGTCGGCCAATTCTATGATGCGGGATTGCTGGATGAGATCATCGTGCAGGTGGGGTCGGTGATTCTAGGCCAAGGCAAGCCGCTGTTGCCCCGCCGCATCGCCTTTCCACCCCTCTCGCTCACCTCTACGCGGATGATCGGCTCGGGATTCGTCGAACTCCGGTATGACGTCCCCCGGAGGTGACTTCCCCGAACGCGGCGCAAGAGCTGTCTGCTCTACCGCTCCGGATTCCGTGCGGCCGTCACGGCGGAGGCAAAGGCCAGCACGCTCGCCCGCTCCTCATCGTCGAGGCCAAGCAGGAGATGCGCTTCTTCGCCGTGCATGAGGCGCAGGCTCAGGAACGGTTCTTCCCGCCGCTTTTCCTTGTTGTCCCACATCGCGTCGATCACCTGCACCTTGTCCAGCTTGTCGACCGAGACGACGTCGTACCGGAAATAGGTGTCGCCGATCACCATGTCGAAGACCACCTTCCCGGCCGTAAGCAGGACCATGTTGAAGCGCCCCTGCTCCTCGTAGCCCTCGGGCAGAAACCGGTTGATGTGGCAGAGCGCCACTTTTCGGTCGCCCAGCGCCGCGCGGATCTTCTCTTTCAACGCGGGATAGTCGATCTGCAGCGGCTTTTCGTCGGGACTCGTGGCGGCCACCGCGGCCGCTTCGGCTTTCGCAAAAATTTCGTCGGCTGACAGTAACCCTGGCATGACGTTCTTCCCCCTTCTTGTTGCGTAAGTCTTACGACACCGCCGATTTGCGCGCTTTGACTGCCCGGACGACGCCCACACACCCGATCGCGGCCCAGACAAATTCCAGGAGAATGAAGCCGATCCGCTGGTCGGCGATCGCGACAACCCCCAGGAGGAGGGACCCGACGATGTTGAGGGCCAAATACCCCGTATCCAGCTCGCGCCAGATTCCGCTCTGAATCATGGCGTAGGCTCCGAGCACCATGAGCGCGCCAGCGACCGACAATACCTGCAGCACCATGCGGCATCATTCCCCAGAAAACGACCCGGTACCGTAACTGGCGACCGCTCGGGATTGCAAGGGGCTTCTGCCGTCTCGTGCCGGGCTGAGTGGCGGTCGCAAAGCGGGCTATCGAGCCTTCAGACGGTGGGAGAAACGGGTCCGGCCCTCGAGGTCGATGAACTGCACCTCGAAGGCGGACGCCGAAACCTGGACCAACCCAAAATTGTAGAACCCCGCCTCGAGATACAAGGTCGTGGGGTGCAATGCCGGGCTCGACGGAGTCAGGCGCCCCGTCGCGGCCGACAGCGGGCCCGCGATGAATTCGTGGAAGTCGGGCACCCCGTCGCCGTCGGGGTCATAGGCGTTGGCTTGCGCCCAATGGACGTCGCCGCAGAGCCACACCACGTTCCTCATGCGCTTGGACAGCAGCGCATCCACGATGACCTGCCGCTCCCGCTCAAACCCCGTGCCGTCAGTGCCGCCGGCCCAGCCGTCATAGCCCGGCACGATGATTCCTCCGGGCTTGGGCACCGACAGGGGAACGGAGGAGGCGATGACCTTCCAGGTCGCGGCCGACTCGGCGAGCCCGGACAGGAGCCACTGCAATTGCTCGGCCCCCAGCATGGTCTTGGCCGGCCCGTCTCGGTCGGCGTTGTTGCTCCGGTACTGCCTGGTATCCAGGATAAACAGTTCCACGTTCTTGCCGTACCGGACGCTGCGGTAGAGCCGGTGCGGATTGTCGGGAGGCGAGGCGATGGGCCAATACTCTTTCAACGCCTGGCGTCCCGCTGGCATTTGCTCGTCATGGGGACCGGCGAAGTTGTTGCGCACTTCGTGATCGTCCCACATCACATAGACGGGCGTCGTTTCCAAGAAGCGGCGCAGAGAAGCCGCCCCTCGCTGATACTGATGCCGCACCCGATAGTCAGCCAGCGTGGTGGCAATAAAATCGGCTCCTGGCTCGTTCGGAGGCGAAGGACAGGGGCTGTCGCTGTAGATCGTGTCGCCGAGGAAAAGAAAGAAATCGAGATCCTGACGGTGCATCACGTCGAAGATGGGATACCCAGCCGGTCCCCGGCGACAGTGTTGCTGCCCCCCCAAGTCACCGCTCCAGGCAAACCGAACAGGTTTCGAGACATCCGCATCAGGCAGCGTGCTGAATTCCCCTCGCGCGGCCAGCGTCGCGACGATGTGCCGGTTGCTGTCCGATGGGCGGCCGATCAGTATGTGATACCGATACCGGGTTCCCGCCACCAACCCTTGCAGCGGAATGGACAAGGTATTGTCCGTGTCACCGGTCGTGGCAAACCGCGGCGTCCGAGCGACCGGGGCGACTGCGGTGGCCCTCTTCGAGGCGCTGGCCCAGACGTCGGGCGGCGCATATTCGACCTGGACGAACGCCGGCCCATTCGTTCTCACCCACAGAAGAGCGCTCGTGGCGGTCACGTCACCCACGGCCAGGCCCTGCGGCAGCAACTCCGGCGCCAGGACGACCGGCTCGTGGAACGGACTGTCGGCCGGCAGGCCATCCCGGGAAGGAGAGACGCATCCGAGGAACGTCAACGCGGCCAGTGCGAGGCCGGCAAATCGGCCGACTCTATGCATGGGGTATTCCTATCTGATGAAGAAAAGGCGGTCTCGCGTCACTGCAGCATCTTGAAAAACCGGCGGCGGGGCCGGCATACTGTCGGCGATCCACAAGGAAGATCTATGCACGACACGCGCTGTTGCGTTCCCAATTGCCAGGCCTCCCCGTACGCGCCGGCCGGGACCAAATCAATCTGTAAGGACCACTTTCTCAGCTTTCTAACCTGGCGCCGCCGCCGGGGTCCGCAGATGTTCATCAAGTATGCCGCGATGACGATGGAGGAACGGGACGCCGTCGCGGCCGAGTGGCAAAAGACCATCCGCCCGGAAGAAGTGCCTGGCGCCGCCCTGCCCAAACCTTGATCGGTCCGCGCCTCTTGCTCGCCTTGAGCGACCTTGTGGCGCTCGCATTGGCCGAGTAGCGCTCTGTTCCCTCTTGTGCCCGCTCACACAGGTCCATGGCTGCCAAGCGGGGTGATGGTTCTCACTGCCCCTTGCAGCAGGCCGCTCCGTTACCCCGCCACCCCGCTGCCATGGTGATGGATCAGCAGCCATTCGTCTCCAATGCGCTCGTACAGATTCGTGGCTAGTACCTTGGCATGCTGCGGCTCGTCCGACTGCTGGGTGGTAATGTTTTCGGCGCAGATCACCCAGGCCATGTCGCCCGCCACCTGCACCATGACTTCGGTCAGATCAAACGTCATGGAAAACGTGTTGTTGAAGATCAGCACCCAGGAATCCCGCACCTCAGGCCACCCGGACCGCAGCGTCCAACCGGGATGGATGCACGTGACGTAGTCCTGGTGCGCCCACACTTGATCCATCACCGCGATGTCGAGGCTGGAAAACGCCTCATAAAATCGTTGATTGGCCTTGGTTACTTCCTCGATGCGCTGTTCAAGCATTCAGATTCCCACCTAGAGTGAAGGAGCCGTATCATACTGCAACGGGAAAGAATAAGACGAGGGCGAAGCGCTACGCGCGGTCGAGCGCGGCCGTCTGCCGGTTGACCAGCCACACACCCGCCAGGATCAGCACGATCCCCATGATTTCAACCGCCCCGACTCGTTCGCCGAGGATGACGACGGAAAGCCCGACGGCCGCGACCGGGGTGAGATTACCCAACACCGACGCCCGTGAGGGTCCGATGCCTTTGACTCCGAAGAGCCAGGCCTGCTGCGCCACTGCCGTGGCGAAGACGATCAAGTAGGCCAGCGCGAGCCAGTCGCCCACCGTGACGGTTGCCGCGCCGGCCTCCAGCATCTTGCGATCCGTCCACAAGAGAGGAATTTGCAGCACCGTGGCCACGAGCAGGGTCGTCCAATTGACGGTGAGGGCCGAGACCCGCTCCATGATGGGGCGGCTCCCGATGCTGTAGAGCGCCCAGCTGAGCACGCCCAAAAACACCAGCAGACTCCCGAGCACGGGCTGTTCGCCGGCCGCCTGAAACCCGCCCACCGACACCAATGCCACGCCGGCAAACGACACCGCGGCACCGGCCCACACGGCCCGCAGGGGCACATCTTGAATCAGCACGGCGGATAACAGCGAGGTCACAACGGGGCTCGACCCGATGATGACCCCGGCGACGGCGCCGCTCACGTAATTTAGCCCCATGAGGATGAGGAGGTGATTGCCCAGCACGCCCAGTCCCAGCAACGCCAGCGTGCGGAGGTCCCTGGGGGAGATCTTGCCCCACGTTCCCTCATGCCACCACCAGGTGGTCACCAGAATGGCGAGTCCGCCGAGATCGCGCAGGACGGAGGCTTCGACGGCGGAAAAGGAGCCCAGCGCGAGCTTCTGCGCCACGATGGAGCCGCCCCACAGCACGGCGGCCAGGACGACGGATCCGTACCCAAGCGCGGAGGAGGGGACCATGTCCATGGGGATACCGACGTTTCGACCCGCCGTCAAGAAGAGATTCACGCAGCCTCATAGGCACGCTGCGGTCGAGTACGGGGCCGGGGAGGAAGGTAGGGGCAGGCCTGACTCTCAACCTTTCTTTCTGACGACGAGCACGCCATCCCGGATGGTCACGAGAACGGCAGCTACTCGCGGGTCGGCCGCAACCGTCCGGTTCAATTCCTGGATGGCGCCTGTCTTATCATCGGGAGGCGGCTGCTTGAGGACCTCTCCATCCCAGAGGACATTGTCGATCAGCATGACGCCGCGCGGAGCGAGCAGCTCCAGGCCCCGGCGGTAGTAGTTCAGATAGTTGGGCTTGTCCGCATCGATGAAGATGACGTCGAACGGGCCGGCCAAGCTGCGCATGGTGTCCAGCGCGGCGCCCATCCGGATTTCGATTTTCTTCCCGACCGGCGACTGGGCAAAGTACCGCCGGGCGACCGCGGCCGATGCGTCGCTCACCTCGCACGTCACCACCTGCCCGTCGTCGCCCATCGCCTCTGCGAAACACAGCGCGCTGTAGCCCGTAAACATGCCGATCTCCAGCACGCGGCTTGCGCCGACGAGCTGCGTCATCATTTTGAGAAAGGCTCCCTCGAGCGGCCCCACGAGCATCTGCGGGAACGGCATCGTCCGCTGCGTTTCCTCTCGCAAGGCCCGGCATACGGACGACTCCGGTATAGAATGGGCCTCGGCATAGGCTTCTAGATCGGCGGCAATCAATTGTTTCATGACACTCCCGGGCGTTTGAAAAACTGCGCGGTGGTTGCGTAGACTGACTGTACCACAAGGAGGCCGCGTGAAGACGATCACCACACTGGAGCCCCTCACCACTCGGCTCTTGGAGATTACACGTATCAACAGCGCCGCAAGCGTCTTATCCTGGGATCAGGAAACGCACATGCCGGCCGGGGGGGGAGAAGCCCGGGCCGAGCAAATCGCCGTCTTGCAGGGCTTGGCCCACCAGAAATTGGTGTCCTCCGACGTGGAGAAGCTGTTGTCGCAATGGATCGACCTGACGACCGGCCGCCCCTTCGACGAGCCCCAGGACGGCTGGGACGAGCCTGCCCGGTCGCTTCTGCGCGAAGTGTGGCGGGATTTCAGCCGGGCCAAGAAGCTGCCCTCGCAGTTCGTCATGACCCTGAGCCGGGAAACGTCGCTGGCCCAGCAGGTCTGGGCAGAGGCCAGAGAGCAGAACAACTTTGGCATGTTCCTTCCGCATCTGAAGACGATTCTGTCGCTGAAGCGCGAGGAGGCACAGTACCTCGGCTACAAAGAGTCGCCTTACGACGCGCTGTTGGACGTCTACGAACCCGGCTCCACCGTCGGGGCCCTCAGGCCCCTCTTCGCCCAGCTCAAGGCGCGCTTGGTCCCCTTGCTCAAGCGCGTAATGACCAGCCGCGTACAGATCGATGACAGCCTCCTGCGCCATTCGTACGACCAAGCGCGGCAGCTGGAATTCGGCCGTTTGGTGCTGATCGCCATGGGGTATGACTTCGAGCGCGGCCGGCTGGATCTGTCGGCTCATCCCTTCACGACGTCCTTTCACCCGACGGACGTCCGGATCACCACCCGCGTCTTCGAGCACGAGCTGCAATCCTGCCTGTTCAGCTGCATTCACGAGGGCGGCCATGGCCTCTACGATCAAGGGCTCGATCAGCGCTATTACGGGACGCCCCTGGGCGAATCGGTCTCGCTGGGAATTCATGAAAGCCAGTCGCGGCTTTGGGAAAACTGCGTGGGCCGCTCACGGCCGTTCTGGCGCTTCTTCTATCCCATCCTCCAACAGATCTTTCACCATCAGCTGCGAGGGGTCGATGTCGAGCAGTTCTACGCCGCCATCAACTGCGTGAAGCCGTCCTTGATCCGCGTGGAAGCGGACGAGCTGACGTACAACCTGCACATCATGCTCCGCTTCGAAATCGAGCAGGATCTGATCGAGGGGCGCACCCAGCCGGACGACCTGCCAGGCATCTGGAATCGCAAAATGGAGGAGTATCTCGGCATCACCCCTCCGCGGGACGCCGAAGGAGTGCTGCAGGACGTGCACTGGTCGCTCGGCTCATTTGGCTATTTCCCGACCTATACCTTGGGCAATCTCTATTCCGTGCAGTTTTTCGAGCAAGCCAAGCTCGAGATTCCACATCTGGAAGACGAAATTGCGGCAGGGCAGCTGATGGTGCTGCGGCGGTGGCTGGAGCAGAAGATCCACCGGTGGGGGCGGATGTTCACGCCCGAGCATCTGGCACAACGCGTCACCGGCTCCGGCGTGAAGCCGGAACCCTTCCTGAATTACCTCGAAAAGAAATATGGCGAGCTCTACCAGCTCTGAGCGCCGAGACCGGCCGTTCCGTCGTATCCCATGGCGGCGTTGAGGCGGGCCAGCATCGACGGCGTCAAGCTGAACTCGGCCGGGGCCTCGATCCGGTGGGGAACGAGCAGGGTGGTGTGGAAGACGATGTCGCGGATCGGAATCTTGAACTCGGGCTGCTGCGGGGTGCTAAGCTCGACCGCCTCCACGGACTTGGTGATGGTGCCGGTGTCCTGCGGCCCGTAGGTCGCGACGACGGCGTCGAGGATCTCCTTGATTTTCTCGTTGGAGTCGACGCCCTCCATGCCCTTGAGGATCAGCGGGATCACTTCTTCCTTCGCCTGGTCGGAGAGGGTGAAGTTTTCCACCCGCTCCTTCCGCCGCAACGATGTCAGGTCATTGTCGAGATCTTTGCTGAAGGCCCCGTAAGCAAACCGAAAAAACTCAAAGTGGAAGCCCTTGAAGCCCTTGCCGAACATCTGCAGCTCGCAGAGGAAGCACAGCTGCTGCAGCTTCACGTCGCTCAGCAGACCATGAGGCTCCGCCAGATGGAGCACATACAGCAATAACGCCCGATCAATCGTGATGTGGTTTGGCTTTCTCATCGCCAGTCCGCGCGGTCGCCACGCACCGCACTATAAACAGGCCGCCAAAGCGGCGTCAAACCAGTCCCTTGACCCTGCGCGGGAGATTAGTCTTTAATGGGTTTCTGCAGTGAAGAGGAGCAGACCGACCATGGCCAAGCACGCGAAGGAGATGGAGACACTCAAGGAACATCTCGGTAAACACCAGCTGAAGTTCACCCGGCAACGCGAGCTCATCTTGGACGCCTTTCTCAAGCAGGAACACATCACGGCCGAAGAGATGTACCATCAACTTGCAAAAAAGGACCCCCATTTGGGACTGGCGACGATCTACCGCACGTTGAACCTGTTTTGTGAAGCCGGCCTCGCGCAGGCGCGCCACTTTGGCACCCAAACTCAATATGACAACGTCTCCCACAAGGGCCACCACGATCACTTGATCTGCACCAGCTGCCAGAAGATCGTGGAATTTGAAAACTGCGACATCGAGCGCCTCCAGGAGGAAGTGGCCGCGAAAAACGGCTTCGTCATCCAAACCCATCGGCTCGAGCTCTACGGGCTCTGTTCCCGCTGCCGTCATTGACCCCCGCCTCTTTGTTCTGATATCTTTTTGATATAGCTTATCAATTTCAACTCACCTCCAAGGACCGGCGCATGCGGTACGATCGTCGACTGTCTAGTTCGTTCGGAATTGTTTTTGCTCTGCTCCTACCGGTCCTCGTCTGCGGAGTCGGCACGCCCGACCTCGCGCCGGCCGCGGACAAGCTGATCGTCTATTCGGGGCGGGCTGAACGGCTCATCAAGCCGGTACTCGACGCGTTTACGGCCAAAACCGGCGTGCAGGTCGAACTCCTCTCCTCTGGAACCACCGAGCTAGTGAATCGCCTGAAAGCGGAGGGAGACCGCACCTCCGCCGACCTGTTGATCACAAACGATGCCGGGAGTTTGGAACTGGCCCGCATGGCAGGCCTGCTTCGCCCGCTCAATATGCGGGAGATCGACCGCGCCATCCCTGCGCAGTATCGCGCCCCCGACAATAGCTGGATCGGCTTGTCGGGCCGCTTCTGGATCATCGTCTACAACACAACCATGGTGAAACCGGGCCAAGTCAGATCCCTGCTCGATCTCGCGGATCCCGCATGGAAAAATAAGATCGCCATTCCTAACAGCGGCAGTGAATACCTCCAGGCCGGCGCCTCGGTCATCCGTGCCAGCGTTGGGGATGAGCGGACGAAGAAATTTTTGGAAGGGTTGCGCGATAACGCCGGCACCCAGGTGTATCAGAAGAGCTCCCAGATCGTGGATGCCGTCGCCAAAGGGCAGGTCGCGATGGGCATCGTGAACCACTATTACGTCTATCGTCACCTCGTAACGCAGCCTTCCGCGCCGATCGCGGTGCTGATGCCGGATCAACAGGAAGGCGGCATGGGCGCGATCATGAACGTGGCGGGGGTCGGCGTGATCAAGCATACCCGCCACCTCGACAGCGCCAAGCTGCTCGTAGAGTTCCTCGTCGCCCAGGCCGGGCAAAAGATGTTTGCGGACCTCGACAAGGAATATCCGTTGCACCCCGAGGTCAAAGCAGACTCGGCTCTGGTCGAGCGCAAGAGTTTCCGCGCCGCGATGGTTCCGTTGAGCAAGCTCGCCGAACTCCGGGAGCCCACCCTCACACTGATCGAACAGGTCGGCCTGCGGTAAGGGAGCGCCCACCTGGTGGTCAGCATACGCCAACAGCTTACCTCTCCCCTTCAGTGGGTCGCGCTCATCAGCGCGGCTTTGATCCTACTGCCTCTGGGATATGTCGCCGCCCTGGCGCTGGCCGCGGACGTCATCGTTTGGCAGCGACTGTGGGCGACGCGGATCCCGGAACTCCTCGCCAATACGGTGTCTCTGGCCGCCACCGTCTCTCTGCTGACGCTGCTCCTCGGCGTGTCGACGGCCTGGATCGTGACACGGTTCGACTTTCCCGGACGCCGCCTCTGGGAAGTTGCATTGGTGCTGCCTCTGGCAATGCCGACTTACGTGTTGGCCTATGTCTATAACTACCTGTGGGGATTCGGCGGCCCCGTCGAGCAACTCTGGCAGGCACTCGCCGGACCCCAATCGCACCTCTTCTCCCCCCAAAGTTTTTGGGGTGCCTCGCTCGTCATGACGCTCGACACGTTTCCGTTTGTGTACCTGTTGACGCGCAGCGCATTGCTCACGCTCAACGTGTCGTTCGAAGAGGTGGCCCGGACATGCGGCGCGTCACGCCTCGAGACGATGTGGCGCGTCACACTCCCGCTTCTGCGGCCATCGATCGTGGCCGGCGTGGCGCTCGTCGTGCTCTACGTTGTGTCGGATTTCGGCGCCGTGTCGCTGTTGCGCTATCAAACGTTGACCTACGCCGTGTTCCAACAGATGACGGGGCGGTCGGACAATCAAGCCGCGAGTATTCTCAGCATCCTGCTGGTCGTGCTAGCCCTGCTCTTTCTGGTGACTGAGCGGTGGTTCCGCCAGAAAAGCCGGTTTTATCAGACGGCCGGTCGTTATCGCGCACCTGAGCGAACACGCGGCGGATGGCTCCAGAACGCGAGCTTGTCGGCCTACTTGGCGTCCATTGTCGGCGCGTCGTTCGGCGTCCCGGCGTGGCTGTTGGTTGTATGGACCCTCTCACCGGAGGCCCAGGAAGCCTTGGATGGCCGATTTTTTGGCTTCGTCTGGAACAGCGCCGTCCTATCGGCCTCGGCCGCCTCGGTCGGCGTGTTGATCGGCCTGCCCCTCGCCTACCTGGCGGTCCGCAAACCCACCTGGTTGAACATGAGTTGCCTGCAGGCGGCCTATGCGGGCTATGTGCTCCCGGGTCCGGTGGCTGCATTGGCCGTGCTGATTCTGTTCCTCAAGCTGCTTCCGTTCTTGTATGGTACCGCGGTCGTTCTGGTGATCGCGTACGTCATTCACTTCTTGCCGGCCGGCCTTCAGTCGCTGGAGCCCTCGCTGCAGCAAATTACGCCTAATCTGGAAGAGGTCGCCCGTACGCTGGGCTCCAGCGTCCGGGAAACCTGGCGACGCGTCACCTTCCCGTTAGTTCGCAATGGGTTCATCGTGGCCTGGGTGCTTATGTTCCTGCAGACCATGAAGGAGCTGCCCGCGACGTTGCTGCTGCGGCCGGTGGGGTTCGATACCCTCGCGATCAGGGTGTGGCTCGAAGCGAGCGAGGAGTACTATCGGCTGGCGGCTCCGTCGGCCTTGTTGATTGTCCTCGTGGGGCTTCCCGCGCTGGCCCTGCTGCTTTCGCGGGACTGGCGGGCGGCGTGAGCGTGGAATGAAGGACGAACGACGACCGGCAAGAGACGAGGTCAATCCTTTGGCGATGCAGCCGAACCTCTATACCCCTGCCTCCTCTGTTTTGGAGCTGCGTTCGGTGTCCTGCGCCTACGAGCCGCAGCGCCCCGCCGTGCACGACATTTCGTTTGGCGCGTCCGAGGGAGAAATCCTGTGCCTGCTGGGGCCGTCTGGGTGCGGGAAGACGACCATCCTGCGTGCTATTGCGGGGTTCGAACCGGTTCGGACGGGTGAAATCTTCCTGTCCGGTCGGCGCGTCTCCTCTTCCAGCGAAACGATCCCACCGGAAGCTCGGCGGGTGGGGATGGTGTTCCAGGAATATGCCTTGTTCCCGCACCTCCGCGTCGCGGACAACATCGCGTTCGGCCTGCGGCAGCACTCCCGTGCCGAGCGCCGGCATCGTGTGCAGGACATGCTCCACCTGACGGGTTTGGAAGGGTTCGAACGGCGGTATCCGCACGAGTTGTCCGGGGGCCAGCAGCAGCGTGTGGCGCTTGCTCGGGCGCTGGTGCAGAACCCGGTAGTGCTGCTTTTGGACGAACCATTCAGCAATTTGGACCCCGACATGGCGAGCCGCATGCGCCAGGATCTCCACGTCTTGTTGCGGCGCATGAAAACGACGACGATCCTCGTGACACACGATCACGACGAAGCTTTTGCCATGGCCGACCGTATCGCGGTGCTGAACAAAGGCGCCCTGGAGCAAATGGATACCCCCGAGCGGATCTATCACCTTCCCGCGACACCGTTTGTCGCCGATTTCGTCGGGCAGGCCGATTTCATTCCCGGCACCGTGAAGGAGGGACTCGTCGAGACGGAACTGGGGCCCTTCCCCAATACCGCCCGCAGTCCCGAGGGGGCGTCCGTGGTGGTCATGATTAGACCGGACGACCTTCACCTTTTCCCGAATAAGGCAGCCGCCTGCCGGATCGTTTCCAGGCAGTTCCGCGGGTCGGAAAACCTCTATACCATCCGCCTGGCCTCTGGACAACTGGTTCACTGCAGCGAAAGTTCCACGACGGTGTTCGATGAGGGCACGGCCGTGGACCTCCGCGTCTCCGCCACTCATACGGTCTTGTTCCGCCACGGACCGCTTTGAGCTCGGCCCGACATTGACAGCCCCGCGAGCTATCTGGCATTGATGGTCGTCTCTCCAAGGGCGCAACATGGTCCGGTCTGCTCGTAAGGAGTCGTAATGGACGCATTGAAGCATGCGGTCGACTACGGAATCATCGGACTTTTGCTCGCGTTGAGTCTCTGGTCTGTCGCCGTGGCAGTCGAACGCTGGCTGTTTTACCGGCAGGTGGATCTCGCCAAATTTCCCAGCGCGCAGCAGTTAGAAATTGCTTTGACCCGCCGCTTGGTCGTCATTGGCACGGTGGCGGCCAACGCGCCCTACATCGGCCTGCTTGGGACTGTGCTGGGCATCATGTTGACCTTTCATACGATGGGCACATCGGGGACGATGGCCGTCAACACAATCATGATCGGGTTGAGCTTGGCGTTGAAAGCGACGGCGGTCGGCTTATTGGTCGCCATTCCATGCGTCGTCATGAACAACATCCTGCGCCGGCGTGTCGCGGAACTACTCACCCAGTACAAGGCTCAGCATGGATCGTGACATCGATCAGATCAACGTCATTCCGCTCGTCGATGTGATGCTCGTCCTGTTGGTGATCGTTCTGACCACGGCCACCTTCATCAGCACCGGCCAGATTCCGGTGGACCTCGCGAAAGCCAAGGCCGTGGGTGACAGAAAGGATGTCCCGATCGTCATCACACTTACCGCTGAAGGAGACCTGTTCGTGAACGATCGAGCGGTCGCTGAAGGGACGCTTCCCTCGGTCCTCAGCACGGAACCCCGCGAGTCCGCCGTGGTAGTCCGGGCGGACAAGATCACGCGGCTCGAACGATTTGTTTCGGTGGTCGATGAGGTACGCGGACTGGGCTTCCAGCAGGTCAGCCTGGAGGTCGTTCGATTATAAGGATCCCCTGTCCGACCAGAGGAAGGACGACGGTTCAGCTCGTGCAGTGGTCTTCACGCCAATCCCGCAGCACGCCCTGCGTATCGAACGTCAGCACGTAGGCCCGGCAGTAATGGGACTTTGCGGTCCCTGAAAAACTGGCGGTGCCGCTCCCACGCTCGAAGTAGGTCCACGCCGAGCGGCCGTCCTGCAGCCGATCCACTTTGTGTGGCATGCCGTAGCGCCGGGCCACCGCATCCTGCGTGGCTTCGTTCACACGTTGCTTGAAATAGCTGCCCTCCATATCGCTGCAAGCAGCCAGCGCCACGGCACTGCACAGCAACACCCGCATGATGATTTCTCTCATTTCCGCCTCACTGTGCCTGGAACTTCAGGCGATTTCGCAACCCCGATGACACCGACACCCGCCCACCCGCATCCACGATGACGGCTTCCACACCGGGCAACTGTTCGACCAAGGTCATCGCCCGCTCAGGTCCCAGTACAAAGAGCCCGGTGTCCAATCCATCGGCCATGATGCCATCCGCCGCAATCACCGTCACGCTTTGACACGCGCGGGAGGGCTGCAGTGTGTCCGGGTCCAAAATATGGTGATACCTGACGCCGTCCCGCTCAAAGTATCGCTCATAGTCTCCCGCTGTCGAGATCGCTTCGTCGACGAGCTCTATGAGAGCCAGCACGTCACCCTCCCGGCGAGGATGTTGAATACCGACCGGAAACCCTTTTGCGCCGGGGAGTGATCCAAATGCCTTAATGTCGCCCGATAATGCCACCACACCGCCTTTCGCTCCAGCTCGACGCATCGCCTCCGCTGCTCGATCCGCGGCATAGCCTTTCCCGATCCCACCGACATCGATCCGCATACCGGCCTGCGGCAGGAAAATGGTGCGCTGGGTCTTGTCCAGCTCGATTTTCCTATAGTCCACCAGCGGCTTCAGTTGCTCCAACTCCGCTTCAGGCGCCACGCGCTCTTGTTCGGTGATACTCCATGCCTCCACCGCAGGACCGACGGCAATGTTAAAGCCGCCTTCCGTCAGGTGAGCAATGTTGAGCGCCCGATCAATCAGCTCGATGGTTTCCCCGCTGACTGCCACCGGTTGCAAACCAGCGAAGCGATTGACACGCGATAGCTCGCTGTCAGGAAGCCACGTGCTCAGCAGTTGCTCCAACCGCTTGATCTCATGAAATCCGGCCGTCGTGGCCGCCTGCGCTCGCTCCTCGGAGTCGGCGACGGCCGTGATGGACACCAACGTACCCATGTGCATTTGGGCACGTTTCATGACGTGCCACTGTGATGAGGGGGCAAGCGCAGCACAGCCTAGATGCAGGCAGAGGACGTTAACAAGCAGGGCAGAGCGAACGAGGGAGATCGACATACGCCCAGGACTTTACCAGAGATGCCGGCGAAAATATCGCGGATATCGCGGGTAGGGCATCACTTCATACAGGCGGGTTTCGGTCGTTGCAGGTTGAGGAAGCACGTCATGCACCGATGCCGCAGCCAGCGCGGGATACTGGCCCCTGACATAGTCCAGCGCTTGGGAGCGTTCATCTTCATTCAAGACCATTGAAACGGCGACCATACGGCCATACTTCGGTGAATCCACGCCGAAACGCCACGTGCCGAGATACGTGATGGGCTCGGGGCCGATTGTAAAGCTCGTTGACAAAACAGCAATGGATAGGAACGGACCTTCGCTAATCTGCACTCGGTTCAATTCGTATTCGCCCGGCGATAGTGAGAGCACGAAATGGCGATCTTCGGACTCCAACTCGATTGTGTACCGGTCATTGGTCTCCAAGTTGATCACCTCCATAGACCGGACCTCCGGATCATACTTCCTCTGACGATCTCCGGTGATCACGGTCACCGCACGTCCCAATGCGACAGGCGGTTCAAGTCGATCGGCGTCCGGCGCAGGCGGGAGCGGCGTGGCACAGCCTTGAGCGAGAAGCACCGTCGCTGCCAATAGCACGCCGCAAAAGTAGTCCTTGTTCATAGGAGGCGTCATTATAGCCCGGGGGAAGAGAACGCCGCAGTACACGCGGTTTGTGGCAACGCCATGCGGGCGTCGATGGCTATTGACAGCGGCCGATGTACTCGGCTACACTCGGCGTCGATTTTAATAATTGTTCTCAATTTCAGCCACTATGCCGACCACCCCCACGCATTGTCGCTCCACCAACCAGGAAACGCGCTGCGAATGCGGGCAACTCATCGCCAAGATGCGCGGCCAGGGCATCGAACTGAAATGTAAACGCTGCAAGCGGATTGTGCTGATTCCTTTTTCGTCTATAGAAGGTTGGACCGTCGGATCGTAGT
Source organism: Nitrospiraceae bacterium (assembly GCA_040255845.1). Lineage (GTDB taxonomy): Bacteria > Nitrospirota > Nitrospiria > Nitrospirales > Nitrospiraceae > Nitrospira_D. The sequence continues at coordinate 27,959 of JBDZVU010000018.1, forward strand.
CCCTTTGAAAGGAGGTCACACCGGGTACATCTACTGCACATGTTTTTAGAAGCAAGACCAGAGACCGTTGAGTCCCGAGTCAGACAATCACTCCTATCATGGATGGAGGTTTTCGATGAGGATGAGGTCGATCCTCGGGGCTCTCGTGATTGCCGGCTCTATGGTTTCGCCGGCCTTGGCCGAGATGACGCCCGATGAAATTCAAAAGATGGTGGACGAAGCGGTCAACAAGCGCATGCGGGAGCATGAGCAGCGTGAGGGCCCGATGGAACGACGGGAAGGGGCGCCTCCGTCGGAGGGGGCGCAATATCCCATGGCAACCGGACCCATTACCGACATTCGGGTCGAGCGCAAAGGCGAAGAAAACGTGCCGTTGTCGTTCGGTTCAACCGGTTCCGGAAAATTGATCTATGCCAAGCCGTTCTTGAGCGCACCGAAGGCCACGGTCGGCGGGTACGTCGACGTCATGTATAACAACCTGTCTCGAGGAAATCTGGACAACCCGAGCCGCAACAGCTTTGGCCAGCAGCGCATGGTGCCGTTTATCTACGCCGATATTACGGACCATGTGAAGTTTGCGACCGAAATCGAAATTGAACGGGGTGGTCAGAACGCCCCGATACAGGGCGACGGGGCCATGCAGATCGAGTTTGCGCAATTGGACTACTTGATCCACGAAGCGATCAACCTCCGGGCGGGTATCCTTCTCGTGCCCATCGGCAAGTTCAACTTGCTGCATGACTCGCCTTTGAATGACCTCGTCGATCGGCCGATGGTCTCACGCATTATCATTCCAAGCACCTGGTTTGAGGCGGGCGCCGGCATCTACGGAACCCTGTATCCCTCTTCCCTTTCCAAGGTGGACTACGAACTGTACGTCGTCAACGGCATGAGCCAGGCCGCGGGAACCATTACCGACTTGGGTACCCGGAACGTGAAAGGAAGCGTGTCTCGCGATCGCGATGACAACAAGGCCATCGTCGGCCGATTGGCTTACAGTCCCATGTTAGGGATCGAAGTCGCGGGATCGGCGTACCACGGTCAATACCGCCCTGCCGGATTTATCGCGAATACCGGTGCTGGTTACATCGACATTTTTGCCCTCGACTGGACCTTGCAGCGCGGGCCGTTTGAACTGATTGGCGAATCCGCGTGGACAAGAATTTCCAACAACACCAATGGCACGGCGAATGCCCCCGCAGGCATGCAGGGGTACTACATCCAGGGGAATTATCACTTCATGCCTGAGTTTTTGAAGAAGTGGGCCCCCAGTCATTTTACGGATGCGTCGACATTTACCGCTGTCGTCCGTTGGGAACAGGTCAATACGGACACTGACGATCGCACCAGGTTCGCCCCCGGAGGCGGACACCGCCGACAGCTTGAACGTTTGACGCTTGGCCTCAATTTCAGACCGATCGAAGATACGGTGTTCAAGTTCGACTGGCAGTTCAATACCCAAAAGGATGCCACCGGTCTCGTTCCCGGAGGCGATGTGGTCACGAGCAGCAACCCGATCAACGGAAACGGGTTCTTGATTCAGGCCGCGACGTACTTCTAAACCATGGCCCGTTCTGTCCCCGCTTCGGCGGGGACAGAGCTTCAGGGAAATTGATGATTCACTACTTCGTTTTGGTCTTGGCCGCCATTCTTGCCGCAGGCTGCGCCACGTTGAGCGGCGGAGAGGAGCGTTACGCCGTCTGCTCCTATGACCATGCCTGGGAAGCGGCCCTCGAGGCCGTCAAGGACCGTTCACTCGCCGTCAGAGACAAAGACAAGGGTCAGATCGTGACCGGCTGGTTGGAGATTCCCATGCCGGGACGGACCTTTGGTGCCCTCCAGCGCGAAATGGGGGACAGCAAAGATCGGTCCCGCCTCACCCTCACCGTGAAGCAATTGCGGGACGTCGTGAAAGTCACCTATGCGGAAGAGCGCCAGCGGTGGGCATTTCGCGGCGGCTCGCGCCTTTTTGGATGGGCACCGACCGATCCCTCAGAAGAGGTCATGCGCGATGTGCAATCCCGGTTGGACGCTAAACTCAAGGAGCATGAATGTACACTAAGCTGAAATATCCTGCGCTTGTGTTACTGCTCTCTGTGACCGTCACAGACGCTGCCTTCGCGGCCGAGCGCATCTGGGACAATGAACTGCGCCGCTACTTGAAGGATGACGACTTTAAGTACGAAGAATTCATGACAGAGGAAGAAGCCCTCAAGATCATATTCCCAAAGTCTACGCAGATTCGGAAGGAAGTGATCCGCCTCTCACAAGAGAAGAAAGAACAGATCGAGCAGCGCATCGGCTGGAAATTTCCCGAGGACTTCTTCGAGGTCTACATCGGGCAGACCGGCGACCGAATCGACGGCTATGCCATGATTCACCATACGATCGGCAAGTATAAACCGATGACCTATATGGTGGGCGTGGATCCAAAGGGCAAATGCACGGATGTCGAGTTGCTGATCTTCCGAGATGCGAAAGGCAGCGAGGTCGGCAAGAAGCGTTTCAACTCTCAATACGACGGCAAGACGGTGTCAGACCCTATCCGGATCAACAAAGACATCATCAACATCAGTGGCGCCACGATGTCGGTGCGCTCGATGAGCGCTGGCGTCAAGCGCGTACTCGTCCTGGTGGATGAATTTTATTTGAAGCCGGCCGGTATCGGGAGCGACTCGGTCGCAGTCCAAAAAGATAAAGGGTTTTTCTCGTCGATCTTTGGTTTTTAAGTCACGCGGACCGAGCGTCCCATTCATGCGGAACTTCAATCAGCGGTTCAAGCTTCGGGATTCCGACCGGCATATCAGGCTGCTCTACACGCAATTTTTGTTGTTGATGCTGATAGGGTTCCTATTTTCATTTTTTTGGGCTCACAGCATGACGGGATTGACCCCCCAGGGAGTCGCTGAACATTACCGGGGCTCGGATGCCACCTTCGGAGAACCGATGTCCTTCCGGGAGCTGGCCGAGGTCACGCATTTTCATTTGTTCACGATGCCGGTGGTGTTCATGATACTGGTCCATGTGCTGTATTTGACGAATGCGAGCCACGGATTGAAGGTATGGATGACCTGGCTGTCCTTTGCCGGCGTGGGGCTGGACCTCCTGTCCCCCTGGCTCATCAGTTATGTCTCTCCAATCTTTGTCCTGACCATGTTGACGGGCGACACCCTCATGATGGTGACGTTCCTGGTCATGCTGTGGATCCCGTTGTATGAAATGTGGGTGCTGAAGCAGCCATTGATGGCGGGTAAGCGACCGACCGACACGTAACAGGCAACGAAACCGCAGTCTACGGCCAGAGGTTTTGAAACCCAGAGCCCAAGATCACGCAGGTGGTCTTGGGCTTTTTGTCTTTCTGGTGGTGCCGCCATGCTGGAAGCGATGACAGCGGAGCACCGGATGGTGCGCCATTCAGAATCTCGTGAGACGATTGAGCCACTCGGGGTGTGGGTTTGTGCCGGCCCATGCCCTGGCAGCGGAGAGCCTCTCTTCCTCCGGAGGCTCTCCGCTCTATTTCGAACGCTCGATGGTGATGAAAACGCTACTTCTTGATCTGTTCGGCGAGATACCGTTCGAGGCCCACCTGCTGAATGGTCCGAAGCTGCGTCTCGAAGTAATCCACGTGCTCCTCTGAATCCTCGACCATGTGCTCGAGCATATGGCGCGTCGTGAAGTCTCCGACCTTGGCGCAATGGGCGATCCCCTTGCGAAGCAACTCGACGTCTTCCCGCTCGAAGTTCAGATCGCTCGTGAAGACCTCTTCGACGTCACGCCCCGTGCTCACCGCATCCACTCGCGACACGTCCGGCGTCCCCTCCAGATAGAGGATATGGTCGATCAATCCTCCAGAATGGCCAACTTCTTCCTGCGCAAGATGCTCGAAGCGCTCATGAAGCCGCTCATAACCCCAATTCCGGCAAAGGGCCGCGTGGAGCAAATATTGATGGACGGCCGTCATTTCAGCGCGAAGCACCTCATTGAGGAAATCAACGACCCCTTCTTTCGCCTTCATGGCCGTCAACTCTCCTTCTTGATCTGTTCGGAGAGGTAATTCTCGAGCCCCACTTGCTTGATCGTTTCGAGCTGCGTCTCGATCCAGTCAATGTGGTCATCGACGTCCTTGACCATGTCTTCGAGCATATGCCGCGTCGTAAAATCTCCCACCTTGGTACAGTGCACGACCCCGTCGCTCAGAAGCGTCAACATTTCCTGCTCGGCCTTGAGATCGAGCTTGAATTGTTCGGGCACCGTTTCGCCGATGTGCACGGTGTTCATGCGCTGCACGTTGGGCACCCCCTCCAAGTACAGGATATGCTCGATCAACTCTTCGGCATCCTTCATTTCATCGAAGCTCCGCTCCCGCACCTTGTGGTGCAAGCGCTCATAGCCCCAGTTCTCGCACATCTTGGCATGCACAAAATATTGGTTGATGGCGGTCAGATCCGCCGTCAGGATCTTGTTCAACAGATTCACGACGCCTTCTTTGGCTTTCATGCGCCCTCCTTTCTCATGACCTCTCCAGCACCGTCCTGTAGGTCATTATCCAAACGAAATTGAGCCCCGTCAACCTTCAATTTAGGTATTTCTGAGGAGGCTTCTCAATTTCGATGAAATGCAATTTCAATTTCATACGCGCGTCGGGCGGCACCATCAGCGACACGGCAAGCGGCCCTTGCATCTGCTAGGGACAGATGCCAGGGTTATCGATGGGATGTGCTTGGGGATAGGAGCGAACGACAGCAGCGGTGAGCTTAGCCCGCTTCGCGGTACCCGCACTCTTCGTTGCGGCATTGCACGCTGCGTCCAGCCTGTTTACTGACCTTCTCCACGAGAAACGGAGCCTGACAGGTGGGACACGTCTTGGGAACCGGCCGATCCCAAAGCGCAAACTCGCACTTCGGATACCGGCTGCACGCATAGAAGGAGCGCCCTTTTCGAGTGCGCTTTTGGACTAAGTCGCCGCCGCAGCCAGGTTGAGGGCACTTCACTCCAAGCGCCAGCGGCTTCGTGGTTTTGCATTCAGGATACGCGGAGCAGGCGATGAACTTCCCGAATCGGCCGGTCTTGACCACCATCGGGCTCCCGCACTTGTCGCACTTCTCATCCGTCGTCAGTTCCTGCTTCGGAACAATCTTGATCGTTCCGTCGGGCAGACGCTCAAAATTTTGCGTATTCTTGCAGGGAGGATCACTCTTGTAGCCGGGACAGGCCAGGAATTTCCCGTTCCGTCCCCATTTGATCTCCATCATTCGTCCGCACTTCTCGCAGGGAATGTCGGTAGGAGGCTCGACCGTGTCTTTCGGACCGGGAATCGCTTTCGCACGCTCCATCTCTCTGGTAAACGGCGTGTAGAAATCGCGCACCGCGTCCACCCACAGCTTGCTGCCCTCCTCCACCTCATCCAGCTGCTCCTCCAGCTGGGAGGTAAAGTCCACATTGATCAGCTCGGGAAAGCCCTTCATCAGAAAATCGTTCACCGTCTTGCCGGTCTCCGTCGGGACAAAGCGCCCCTCGACCTTCTCGACGTACTTCCGGTCTTGGATCGTCGAAATGATGGTGGCATACGTCGACGGCCGGCCGATGCCCTTTTCCTCCAGCTCCTTGATCAACAGCGCTTCGTTATAGCGGGGAGGCGGCTGCGTGAAGTGCTGCTTCGAGATGAGGCCGGGAACGGTTTGCCCTTCTTGCTCGACCAGACGCAGCTGTTCCCCTTCGGACAAGGATGGTAGCTGGCGCTCGTTCTCTTCCTCCTCCTGGTCCGCCTTAGGCTTCTGCGTCGGCAGTTCCTTGTCCACACCTTCCATATAGACAGCGGTATGGCCGGGGAATTTCACGACGGTCCCGGTCGAACGGAAGATGTAGCGGTCGGCCGTTCCTACCGGTCTGGTATCGATTCGCGTCACGTCCAAAATCGCGGGGACCATCTGGGAGGCGATGAACCGGTTCCAGATCAGCTTGTACAGATTGTACTGGTCAGGATCCAGATACTGACGGATCGACTCGGGATCCCGGGCGGCCGACGTGGGCCGCACCGCCTCGTGCGCTTCTTGAGCCGCCTTGGACGTCTTGTACACGTTCGGCGTGGCCGGAAGATATTCGGCCCCGAACCGAGCTTGGATCACCTCGCGGGCTTCCGCCATGGCCTCATTCGAGATCCGCGGGGAGTCGGTTCTCATGTAGGTGATCAACCCAGTGGGGCCCTCGGCGCCGATCTCGATCCCCTCATAGAGCTGCTGCGCCAAGGTCATGGTCTTCTTGGGCGAGAAATGGAGCTTGCGGGCGGCTTCCTGCTGAAGCCGGCTCGTAATGAACGGGGCAACGGGATTCCGCTTCTTTTCCCGGCGCTCGATCGACTCCACGACGAAGGGTTTGCCCTCGATGGCCTGGACGAGGCGCCCGGCTTGGTCGGCATTTTCGATCGTAGCTTCCTCGCCGTTGATGCTATGCAGCTTGGCTTCGAACGCGGGGGGATTTTGGCCGGCCAACAAAGCGGTGATCGACCAATATTCCTCCGGGCGAAACGCCTCCCGCTCCGCTTCCCGTTCGCAGATCAGGCGGACGGCCACCGACTGCACCCGGCCCATGCTCAGGCCACGCCTCACTTTGTTCCACAGCAACTGGCTGCCTTGATAGCCGACGATGCGATCCAGCACGCGGCGCGCCTGCTGCGCGTTGACCAGTTTCATATCGATCTCGCCGGGCGACTGCAGGGCGCGTTTGATCGCCGACTCCGTAATCTCATTGAACAAAACCCGAAAGACTTTGCCGTTCTTCTTCTTTTTGGCCTTGCCGTTCAGTTCCTGGGCGATATGCCAGGCAATGGCCTCGCCCTCGCGATCCGGGTCGGGAGCCAGAAACACTTTGTCCGCGTCCTCGGCCTTCTTCTTGATGTCGGCCAGAACTTTGGCTTTGCCCTTGATCGTCACATATTGCGGCTCGAAGTCGCGCTCGATATCGACGCCCAGTTTGCTGGTCGGCAGATCTTTGACGTGGCCCACCGAGGCCACCACCGTATAGCCGCGGCCGAGATATTTCGTGATCGTCTTCGCCTTGGTGGGCGACTCGACGATGATCAGCGATTTCGCCATGAGCACTCCATCTGCGTGGAAGACTGTATCATCCGTACCAAATATCCGACAATCCTGCAACTAGATTACTGGACTCGACCGCGTTTACGTGCGGATGTAGTGCTGTCCGGGGAGCTGCTTCACGTGACCGTTCAACTCCAACGCGAGCAGTGTGGACGCGACTTGGGCGGCATTCAACCCGGTGTGCTCGATGACCGCGTCCACAGACCGTGCCTCGTACGAGAGCGCGTTATAGACTACCATCTCATCTTTGCCGCACGGCGCGGCGCTCCGGCTGCCGGTCGAACTCGGCGCCACACGGGCGCGCATGCGCGCATCCAACTGCGGAAGAATTTCGTCGATGATGTCCTGCGCCCCTTCGACGAGCTTGGCCCCGTCCTTGAGTAGCCCGTTCGATCCACGGCAGGCGGCCTCCTTGACAGGCCCCGGCACGGCGAAGACCTCGCGCCCCTGCTCAAGCGCCAACTTGGCCGTGATCAGCGATCCACTGTCGACAGCCGCCTCGGCCACCAGCACACCGCACGCCAGCCCACTGATGATCCGATTGCGGCGCGGAAAATGGTGGCTCTGGGGCGGCGCGCCGATCGGGAGTTCCGAAAGCACAGTCCCCTGAGCTTCGATGGCGCGCCGCAACCCCTCATGCTCAGGCGGGTAGGTCCGGTCGACGCCGCACCCCAATACCGCCACGGTCCTCCCATTGGCAGCCAAGGCACCGCGGTGCGCCGCGGCATCGATGCCGCGGGCCAATCCACTGACCACCGTCACGCCCGATGCGGCCAAATCGCGGGCGATTTCCTCCGTCACCAATCTCCCGGCCGCCGTCGCGCGGCGTCCGCCCACGATGGCAACGGCGACCTCATCAGGCCTGATGGCCGCTCCCGTCACGTACAGGACCGCGGGAGGATCGACGATGTTCCGCAATCGCTCCGGATAGTCGGTATCGAAAATGGTCAGGACGCGGATCTGCTTGCGCTGAATCGTCGCGATCTGCCGATCGATCGTCCGGCGGGCATGGTCGTCCGGACCTCGGCGCACGCGCTCGGCCAGTTCGGGGCTGCACCCGACACGGATCAGGTCCGGCGTGGCCGCAGTGCCTACCGCGGCGGCCGACCCGAACGCCTGAACCAACTTGACGAGCGTCCGGTCACCGATCCCTTCGACAGCCTGCAATGATAACCACGACACCAGCTCGGTAGGCTGCATCGGAGGCACCGGTCAGGCGACCGCGGGAGAGATTTGAGCTGTGAGCTCCGGCATGGCTGTGCCCGCCTCAGAACGCGACCAGATCGTACTGCTCCAAGTGCAGTTTCTCGTCAGGCGTGACGATGATTTTGGCGGAACATTCGCGCTCGAGCGACTCCACGCCTTGCCGTTCCTCATCCTGCAGCAGTTCGGCCACCACCGGATGCGCGCCGATGATAATCCGCTGGTGGTCGACGGACTGCCCGATGCGGCGGATTTCGCGGAAGATCTCGTAGGCAACCGTGGTTGGCGATTTGGTGTAGCCGCGGCCTTCGCAGTAATGACAGGGCTCCGATAAGGAGCGCAACAGGTCCTCGCGAACGCGCTCCCGCGAGATTTCGATCAGTCCGAGATCGGAGATCCGCGAAATGCGGGTGCGCGCCTTGTCCGATGCCATCGCATCCACCAAGGCATGGTAGACCCTCTCCCGATTCTTCTCCCGCTCCATGTCGATAAAATCGACGATGATAATGCCGCCGATGCCGCGCAGCTTGATCTGGTAGGCGACTTCCTTCGCGGCTTCCAGGTTGTTGCGAAGAATCGTTTCCTCCTGGTCGCGCTTGCCAACAAACCGCCCGGTATTGACGTCGATCACCGTCATCGCCTCGGTATGGTCAATGACCAGATAGCCGCCCGACTTCAGCCACACTTTCCGGCTCATCGCGCGGGAGATCTCCTGCTCGACGCCCAGATGATCGAACAGCCGCTCATCCTTGTCGTAAAAGTGAATGCGCGACGTTTGCTCTGGCGAGAAGCGCTGCACAAAATCGCGGATCGCCTCGTACTCTTCGCGGGAATCAATCCACAGGCGATCCACCTTCTTGCCGAACAGATCCCGCACCACACGGAAGCTGAGGCTCAGGTCGGTATGCAACAAGGCCGGGGCGCTCATCTTGTCGCGATTCGTCAGAATGTCCTGCCAAAGGACATGCAGAAAGTCCACGTCCGACTTGAGTTCCTCTTCCTTGACACCTTCACTCACGGTCCGCACGATGTAGCCGCAGCCGGGACGACGCACCCGGCGCATGATGTCCTTCAGCCGTGCCCGCTCTTCGTCTCGGGCAATCCGGCGCGACACGCCGATATGCTCCACGTTGGGCATAAAGACGAGGTATCGGCCAGGCAGGGAGACATAGGTGGTAACGCGGGGCCCTTTCGTGCCGATGGGTCCTTTCGAAATCTGAACCATCAACTCCTGGCCCTCGCTGATCAATTGTTCGATCGGTTTGGCGCTCTGCCGCTTCGGCCGAAGCAGATCTGCGTCCTTTTCATCCTCCTCGGCATCCACCAGCATATCGCCCGGTTCGGCGTCCACCGACAGGTCGGAGACATGCATGAACGCCGCTTTTTCAAGCCCGATGTCGACAAAGGCCGCCTGCATGCCGGGCAGGACTTTGGCGACTCTCCCCTTGTAGATATTCCCAACGAAATCCTTGTGCTTGGCACGGTCCCCGAAGAGATCCGTCACCGTGCCGTTATCCAAGACCGCCACGCGGGTTTCTTCCCGCGAGACTGTAATCGCAATCTCAACTCCCATAATCACTCCTTTTGTGCTCGAGGGCCTACCGGGGCGCCAGACGCCGGAGACGCAGGTTCACAGCCCGGGTCCGGCCGGCCGATCCCTTCGGACGCTCGATCGTTCGATTTCATTGCGCGCCGGATGCCGGCGCACACCGTTAATAAAACAAACTCAGTCGACGGCGCTTGACGTTCAACAGCAATCCAAGCGACGCCATGGTCATCACCGTGGCGCTTCCGCCGTAGCTCATCAGCGGCAGGGGAATGCCGACGATTGGAAACATGCCGGCCGTCATGCCGATGTTGACGACGACGCAAAAACACAGCATGGCGACGATGCCGGCAGCCAGCAACGCCCCCAGCTGATCCTTGGCTTTCGACGCAATCTCCAGCGACAGCCAGATGAGCGCCACGAAGAGGGCCAGCAAGAGCAGCACCCCCAGAAACCCCCATTCCTCCGCATACACCGCAAAGACGAAATCGGTATGGCCTTCCGGCAAAAATTTCAGTTGGCTTTGTGTGCCCCCGTACAGGCCTTTGCCCGTCAGCTCTCCCGAGCCGATCGCAATCCGCGACTGCAGGGCGTGATACCCTTTCCCCCCCGGGTCATACTCGGGGTCCACGAATGCCATAATGCGCTGTCGCTGATAATCATGCAAGGACCCCCAGAGCCCCTCCCAGGCGAAGGGAAACAGCATGACGGAAAACAGCAGAATGACGCCCAGCGCCTGGGAGCGCACGCCGACCATCAACAGCATGGCAGCATAGACCGCCATGAAGCTGAGCGCGCTGCCGAGGTCGGGCTGTTTCAGAATCAGCACCAGACCGGGCAGCATCAGGAGCCCGGGCAGAATGACCCGCTGCAGCCACCCCACGCGCGGCGCTTTGGAATAGTAGTGCGCCAACACCAGGATCAGAACGAGCTTCGCGAATTCCGAGGGTTGAAAGCTGAAGGGTCCCAAGGCGATCCACCGCTGTGCACCCTTGCTGGTGCGGCCTTCCACCAGCACGAACGCCAACATGAGCAGCACGACGGCATACGCCGGGTAGGCTAACCGCGCGATCCGGTGGTAATCCGACACCAGCATCACGACAAAGGCCACGCCACCCAGCGCTATCCAGGCCAGCTGTTTCAGGTAGTACGGCGCGATGCCGCCTTGCTGTGAGTGCGTGACGCTATGGATCGACAACACGCCGATGCCCAGAATCGCGACGATGAGCGCGAGATACCGCGCATCGAAGCTGTCGAGCCGCCGATTGTCGATTAGCCGGTCAATCATGATTGCTCCGCAGACGGCGGGATCACGACGGGGGCCCGGGGCGTCAGTCGCATGTAGGTTTCGATGACTTCCTTTGCCAAGGGCGCGGCGGCCGACCCTCCATGGCCCATATGTTCGGCCAGCACGGCGACGGCGATCCTCGGCTTGTCGACCGGTGCGAACGCCACGAACCACGCGTGATCGCGAAGCTTCTTCGGAATATCCTTCTCAGGCCCCGTCCGCAATGCCGCCGTTTGGGCCGTCCCGGTTTTTCCAGCGATGGTCACTACCGAAGACTTGGCTCGCGTCGCCGTGCCGACCTTCACCACGTCGGCCAGCGCTTCCTTGATCAGTCGGAAGGTCTCCGGCTTGGCGTCCACCTTTCCCCGAGGCACGGCCGGCAGCTCCTGTAGATGTCCGGTGGTCCGATCCATGATGGCCTGCACCAACCGGGGGCGGTAGGTCACGCCGTCGTTGGCCACCGTGCCGATCATACTGGCCATCTGCAACGGCGTCACCGTGACATATCCTTGCCCGATGGCAGCCGAGATCGTCTCCCCCGGCAGCCAGGCCTCATTCCGGGCCTTTAGCTTCCACGCGGTGCTCGGCATGATACCTTGCCGCTCGGACGGCAATTCGATGCCCGTGGTTTGCCCAAGGCCAAACTCTTTCCCGAACTCCGCCATGAGATCGATCCCCATGCGCTGCCCGACGGTATAGAAGTACACGTCGCACGAATGGACCAAGGCGGCATGCAAGTCGACGGATCCATGGCCGCCCGCCTTCCAATCGCGGTACAGGCGCTTCCCGAACTGATACCCGCCGTTGCAGTGAACCGTACTGGACGGCGTCATCGTCTTGCTTTCCAATGCCGCGACCGCCATGGGGACCTTAAACGTCGACCCTGGCGGATACTGCCCCTGCGAGGCCCGATTGTTCAACGGGCGCCCCTCGTCTTGCACGATCTCCACCCATTGCTTGGGGGTTAATTCACGCGACAGGACGTTGGGGTCGAAGGCCGGGCGGCTGGCCATGGCCAGGATATCGCCGTTCGTCGGATCCAACGCCACGATGGCGCCGGACTCCTCGCCCAGCAGCGATTCCGCTACTTTCTGCAGCCGCACGTCGATGGTCAGGTAGAGGTCGTTGCCCGCCTGCGGCTTTTCGACGACGACCGCCTTCTTCTCGTGTCCGAGCGCATCCACCTCGACACTCTTCTGGCCCGCTTGCCCTCGAACGTGACGGTCATAGGATTTTTCGACTCCGTACTGGCCGACGATGCTCCCTTGATGCAAATCGGCAAATTCTGGCTTTTCCAGCTGGTCGGCCGAGATCTCGCCGACGTACCCCAGCAGATGCGAGGCCGTCATGCCGCCGGGATAGTTCCGCTGCGATTCCACTTGAATCATGACGCCGGGCAAATCCAATCGATGGGATTCAATGACGGTCGCATCGCGCAGGGTGAGACGGTCCTTGATCTTGCGCGGCAGCAACTTGCTTCCTTTTCCACTCAGTTTCTTCCGAATGAGCGCCGGATCGAGTCCCAGCAGATCAGAAAGTTGCTGAATCAGCTGTTCGCGGTCTTTGACGTCCTCCAGCGTGACGTACAAGCTGAAACTCGGGACGTTATTCGCCAGCAGGACCCCATTCCGGTCATAGATCAGCCCGCGCGCCGGCTCGAGCAGGACCAGTCTCGTGCGATTGTTCTCGGAAAGATCCCGATAGTACGGGCCTTCCCGGATCTGCAGATGCCACAGGCGCAGACCGAGCAGCGCGACCACCAGCAGCAGGCCGACGCGCAGCATGGCCAGCCGCCGCTGCAGTTCCCCCAATTCCGCTTCGGGATAGTGTGCCGATGCCATGATCCCACTATGGCTAAATACGATGATCCATGGTAAAGCGGTCGACGTTGAGCCGGCTGGAAATCATCCAATACAAGAAGGCTCCCACGACCGAGTCGAAACAGGCCTGCGGCAGGACGACGGTCCGAAGCGCCCACCACACATCCTGATAGTCCGCCAGGCGGAGGGTCATCCCCGCCAAGAGCCCCACACCGGCCGACGCCACAAACAGCCCGAGGATCCATAGTGCCAAGGTCATATGAGCGATCTGCCGGCCGGCCAGGCCGGCGAGCAGTCCGACCCCACCC
>JBDZVU010000172.1:0-2668 GCA_040255845.1 Nitrospiraceae bacterium
CCAGCCCGCGGATCAAGGCCTGGTGGAGCAGCGGCGAGCTGAGACGGCCGTCCCGTCCAACGCTGATCGAGCGGACGCCACGCCCTTGGACGTGCGTGCAGTAAGCCCGGCCCACGCGCTCGGCGATCTCTTCGGTCAGCTCGGTCCCGACGATACCCCTCAAGTCGTATTCGCGAAATAAGCCCATGCGCTCCTTACTCGGCGTTCGGATCCCGCGGCGCCCGTTTCGTCATCCGGCAGGGACGGTTTACGGGCGACGATCCACGTTCCTTCCGTAGTCGTCCTGAAATCGCACGATGTCGTCCTCCCCCAAATAGGGACCGTTCTGCACTTCGATGATATGCAGCGTTTCATGGCCCGGGTTCTCCAGCCGATGCTTCGTCTCGACCGGAATGGCGGTGCTCTGGCCGACGCGGAGGTCGAAGACCTCCGTGCCGCGCGTGACGCGCGCCGTGCCGGCAATGACCACCCAATGTTCGCTGCGCTGGTGGTGAAGTTGGAGCGAGAGCCGCCCTCCTGCCTTGACCGTCACGCGTTTCACTTTAAATCCAGGGCCTTCCTCCAGCACCGTGTAGGAGCCCCAGGGCCGGTGCACGGTGAGGTGCTCGAGATGCTCGGGCGCTTGCTGCCGCTTCAACTCTTCGACGACTTTCTTGACGTCTTGGGCGCGGGACTTGGGGCACACCAGCGTCGCGTCCGGGGTATCGACCACCACCATGTCGTTCAACCCGATCGTGGCCACCACCCGGCGGTCGGCATACACGATGGAGCGCCGGCTCTCGATGTCCACCACGCGGCCCGTGATGACGTTCCCCGCGTGATCCTTCGTGGCCACCTCATCCAAGCTGCCCCAGCTGCCCACGTCGGACCAGCGGAACGACACGGGCACCATGGCCGCTTTCGTCGACCGTTCCATCACGCCGTTGTCGATGGACACCGGCGCGATGCCACGGTACACCTCATCCAGCGTCAGTCGGGGCGCGCCTGTCGCTCGCAGCTGGCCGATGCGCTCCATCGCCTTTCCCAAGGCCGGCTGGTGCCGCCGGATTTCCTCGAGTATCGTCGCGGCGCGCCAGACGAACATGCCGCTGTTCCAGAAGAAATTGCCGGCTTTGAGATATTTGGCAGCCGTGCGCGCGTCGGGCTTCTCGACGAACCGCTGCACCGGATGCCCTTTCAAGGTGCCGTTCTTCCCCAAGACGACTTTGGCATTGGGCTTGATGTACCCATACCCGGTCTCGGGACGGATCGGTTTGATGCCGAAGGTGACCAAGTAGCCGTCGCCGGCCAGCCGCGCGGCGAGCGCGACCGCCGTCTCGAACTCCCGCTGGCCCGTGACCACGTGATCGGCCGGCACGATCAGCATGAGCCCGTTTGGATCGCGCGTGACGATTTCGAGCGCGGCCAGCGCGATCGCGGGGGCCGTGTTCCGCCCTTCCGGCTCCAGGATGAAGTTGTCCCGCAGGTCGTCTTTCCAGTCCGCCAGCTGCCCCTTGATCAAGTCCGCTTGGGAAGCATTGGTGGAGATCAGGACACGATCGGGCGGAGCACAGCCGGCGACGCGCCGCATCGTCTGCTGAATTAGTGTTTCCTCGCCGCCGATCCGCAGCAGCTGTTTCGGAAACAAGTGGCGGCTCAACGGCCAAAATCGCGTCCCGCTGCCGCCGGCCATGATGACAGGATACAGAGGGAGCGCGGTCTGTGATGCTGCTGAGGATCGTGCCGATCTCGCCATGAGCCTCCTCAACGCTTGGGTTTCTTGGCGGGCGTCCCGTAGAATGTGTGGCCTTGGGCATCCAAAATCATCTCGACGAGCTCCCGCACGGCCCCTTCCCCGCCCTTGTGCTCGCAGACATAGTCCACAGCCGCCTTGACGCGCGGCATGGCATCGGCGGGCGCCGCCGAGAATCCCACCGCTCTCAGGGCCTCCAGATCGTTCACGTCGTCGCCGATGTAGGCGACGTGGCTTAGCGAAAGGCGATAGCGGTCCGCCATCTCCCGGATGGTCGATAATTTGTCCATGACGCCTTGATGCAGTTCGGGAATCGTCAGCTTCTCGGCCCTGCGGGCGACCAGCTTCGTTCGCTCCTGGGTCACGATCGCCGTCACCAACCCGGCCTTCTGCAACAGCTTGATCCCCATGCCGTCGCGAGTGTTGAACTTCTTCAACTCGTCTCCGGACTCCGTGTAATACATGCCGGCGTCGGTCAAGACGCCGTCCACATCGGTCGCAAAGAGGCGAATGCCCTGCAACACTTTGGTGGAGACAGAGGAACGTTGGGCAGAGCGGCTCCGTTGTCGTCGAGTCATTGACCGATGAAAGCTACGAAAGTTGTCCTATGAAAACATTCAGAGGCCGAAGGGTCAAGGAATTATTCGAGAGAGCGGCAGGGGGGAACAAACCGGAGCTTTACGGGGAGAGAAGCGGGTTTGCACCAGGCCTACGAAACCCGTTGGGGAAGTCCCGGCTGAAACGTCGGCACGAACCGCCTCAACTCCTGAAGCAACTCGTCCTCATCGCTCTCCGAGAGCTTTTCAGGCAAGCGGGTGATCCACGGCTCCAGATCACCGGCCTGCAGCGGGGCGCCGACGGCCCGGTGGATTTTCGGATGCGCGGTGGATGCGACCTGTTCGTGCTCTTCGAACAGCTCTTCGTAGAGCTTTTCTC
>JBDZVU010000019.1:0-40732 GCA_040255845.1 Nitrospiraceae bacterium
ATGTCGACGTTCCTTCCATCGCCGGCAGCGGTGGTCGTGACGGATGAGCATTCTGTTGGAGGCTGAAGCATAAGAGCGCGTGCGAAGTAGGTTCGTTGAGCTAGCGGGAATTCCGCTTGTCTCGGCTCCTGGCATCGAGCCATGCCGCGGCGCCTGCGCCGGCGACGCGCCCGGTTGCAAAGCATGCGGTCAGCAGATACCCTCCGGTAGGCGCCTCCCAGTCCAACATTTCACCCGCGCAGAAGACCCCGGGCAGTTGACGCAGCATCAGCTGGTCATCCACCTCCTCGAACGACACGCCGCCGGCGGTGCTGATCGCTTCGGTGATCGGACGCGGCGATCGGACGGGCACTGGCAGCGCTTTGATGGCCTCAGCCAGGCGCGGGGGATCGTCAAAGACGTCGCGGGGGAGGACTTCCCGCAGGAGGCCGGCTTTCACGCCGGTCAGACCGGCACAGCGCGCCAAGTGCGTGGCGACGGTGCGCTTGCCGCGCGGGCGTGACAACGAGGCCGTCAGCTGAGCGACAGTGCGATCCGGAGTCAGATCCAAGTACACGGCAGCCGCGCCCAATGCCGCGAGGCGGTCGCGCAAGGCGGCGGACACCGCGTAGATGACGCCTCCTTCCAGGCCGGTCTCCGTGATGACGCAGTCGCCGCGGTGTTCCCCTGAAACGCCCGGCTGCACGGCAGCGGCGATGTTCTTCACTGGATGGCCGGCGTACTTGGTACGGAAGTGCTCCGACCACGGGATATCAAAGCCGCAGTTCGCCGGCTTGAGCGGTGCAACCGCCACGTGCCGAGCCGTGAAAATGGGCACCCAGGCCGCATCGGACCCCAACTGGGGCCAGCTCGCCCCGCCCAACGCCAGCACGACGGCCTCCGCCTGGACGATGATGTCGCCGCGTGGACTCTCGAGCCGCAACCGGCCCGTGTCATCCCATCCCGTCCAACGGTGGCGCATTCGAAACTGTACGCCGCTGTGCCGCAAGCGCCTGAGCCAGGAACGCAACAGCGGCGCGGATTTCATATCGATGGGAAACACGCGGTTCGACGAGCCGACAAACGTCTCGATCCCCAACTCGCGCGCCCATTGCCGCAGCGCCTCCGGTCCGAAGGCTTGTACCATGGGGGCGACGGGTGTCCCGGAGGGACCATACCGCGAGAGAAATTGATGCATCGGCTCCGCGTGCGACAGGTTGAGCCCGCCCTTGCCGGCCAGGAGGAATTTCCGCCCCACAGAGGGCATGGCGTCGAACAGCGTCACCGTCGCACCTCGCGAGGCAGCTGTCTCGGCTGCCATCAAGCCGGCCGGCCCTCCGCCGATCACCGCGACTTCCACGGCTTCAACCGGCTCCGATCCGTCACGTACCACGAATTCGGCTCATGGTCAGATACCACTTGGGCTTCATCCGTCCGAAGTCCCGCCGCATCGAGTGCGCCAACCCGCGTCGAGAGTCGAGCACGCGCGCGGCCCCGGCTGCCCGGTGAAAGACCACCCAATGCCAGTGCGGCCGCCCCTCCTCCACGTGCCACTTGATCGCCAAGAGCGCGCAATCCGGCAAGGCGTCCCACCGCGTGAACGGCCGCGTCCTGGCGGCGGACAGGACCAGTGGTGGACCACAAGCGGGAATCCGCGGGGAGACGCCCACTGATGCTGCCGTTGCTTTCGCGTCCGCATACGAGACCCCCGCGATCGCCGCGGCCGCCGCGATCCCGCATCCGGTGCGGTCCATCTGCACCACCGGTTTCACAGCGCGACTTTCATCTTCCGACCGCCCGTCACGACGAACCCTTGCTTGCCGTAAAATTCCACCGTGCGGTCGAACTGGGGCAAGGGCGGCGTCATGACTTCGATCCGAGTCCACCCGCGCTGGACGCCGAACGTCCGCACCGCGCGCACGAGCGCCTCCCCGACCCTCTGCGAGCGATAGGCCGGGCGGACGAACAATTCCGAGATAACGCCGAACGGACCTTCGGCATACAACGCGTGCCCTTCATACGCGGCCACGAATCCGATGACCCCGTCGTGCGCCGGTTCACGGGCCAGCCAGACCCAGGATCGCCCGGCCTCGAGCCACTCGGCGGCTCGCGCTTCCATTGCCTCGAGATCGACCCGGAACACGGGCTCCCTGATAACCCCCATGATCTCCTGCAGCAACTCCCCGGCCAACGCCGCCAACAGCGGCGCCTCTTTCGGTTCAGCGGGGGAGATTCGGGCGGACATGGGAGGGACAGTACCGGCGGAGATGCAGCTGGTCAAGCGCGATGCGTCCTGTGCGCCTTATCGCCCGATACGCTCCAACCGCTCGACGTCCTCGGCAGAGAGCGTCACGCGCTCGCAGTCGAGATCCTCCCGCATGTGGTGCGGATCCGTCGTGCCGGTGAGCGGCAGCATGCCGAGTTGCATGGCGAAGCGGAAAATCAGCGGAGCCAATCCAATGCCGTAACGGGCGGCCATGGCGCGCACGTCCGGATCGGCGAAAACTTCCCGATTGGCGGTGAGCAGGGAGAAGCCTTGGTAGATCAGGCCGTGCGCCCGGCACAAGGCGCGGACCTCCTGATCCCACCCCAGCGCGGCATAACAGCGGTTCTGCACCACCATCGGCCGATGCCTGGCGCGCTCGCACAGGAGGTGGAGCTGCTCCGCCGAGACGTTGCTCACACCGATCATCTTCGTGCGCCCGGATTCGTACAACTCCTCCAGCTTGCCCCACACCGCCCAATCTTCGGCGCCGAGCCCTCGGCGATAGTAGGGACCGTGCAGGACGTAGCTATCGAGATAGTCGGTGTGGAGATGCTGGAGCGAGCTCTCGAACGACTGGGCCACCTGGGTCGCGACGTCGGCCCGTACATCGTAGGGCGTTCGGTGGTCCTGCCCGTTCACCGGCGTGAATTTCGTCTGCACGAAGAGCTGCGAGCGGCCGACGCCGTCCTGTTGGAGCTGGACGAGCGCCTCCCCGACCCGCGCCTCGTCGTAATGAATCAGCTGGTTGGCCGTGTCGATGGCGCGAAAGCCGGCTTTCACCGCTTGCACGACCAATGCGGTGGTGGCGTCCTTCTTCCAGGCCGTGCCGTACATGAAGGACGGCAGCGGCACCCCGTTGTAGGCCTGCAAAGTCATGACAGCCTCCGTGCGGACGCTACCTTACACACATTCGGGTAGCGGTCTCAACGCGCGAATTGGTAAAGTGCGTCCGGTGCAACCGCGAGGTGACGTGATGGAGACCGAATCGGACGTCGTGGTCGTCGAACTCCGCCTGAGCTATGCCTACGCGAAGACGCATCCGTGGGTCGTCCAGGCCATCACGGGGTTTCTGTCGGCCTACTTCATGGAGCAGCCGGGGTTCCGCGTCCAACGGCGCTACGAGGACTTGGAATCCGGCGCGCATGTCTGGCTCTGCGACACGCCGGCGGCGATGAATGTGCCAGGGCTGCTTCGCCGGCTGCAAGCGGACATCCCGCCCTTTGAGTCCACCCGTACGACGGCCGCATCGGGCCATCCACAATATCTTCTCACGCCGCGGAGCGAGCCATGAACGCACGCTACCTTGTGATCCTCCTCTGCTGCCTCACGGTGATCTCCGGCTCTGCGGAGGCGCATCGCGAAGTCTTCACGCCGGAGGAAAAAGACCGGCTCAAGACGGCTGAACGCGTCCATCTGGAGGCGCTGGCCTTGACCACTCGCGGCCGGGCCGACGCGGGTGACATCGGTGTGGTGGCCGCGGCGAGATTGGAGGCCCTCGGCTATCGAGTCACGCTGGACGGCGGACAGCCGCACGACGTCACGGTCAAAATCAAGTGCGAGGAGCGCAAAACCTGGGAAGGAACGGTCACGTCGGGAGGCGATGCCGATCAAGTGGATGCCGCGGCGCGTCTGTGGAAAGGACCCGCGTGTCAGATCTCCTACCGGCTGGGCGCCCGCGCCGCCGATTGGCGCCATGAGATCCGCGGCGCGGCCGTCGCGGGCCAGGCGGATCCCGAGAAGGAGGTCACCCCGGACGCCGTGCTCGCCGACTTGCGGCACCGGCTCGGCGACGATCCCTACCCCTACCTGCTGGCCGGATCCTGGAACCAGCCGGCTCGCCTCCTCCGCGCGCTGGAGAACCCGGCTACGACCAACGCGCACAAGCTCACCATCATCACGCTCCTCGGCAACATGTTCGCCGTCGAGGCAATTCCGGCACTCGGCCGCGCCCTGCGGGACTCCGATCCCGCCATTGCGCAGGGCGCGGCCGTGGCCCTCGGTGCCATCGGCGATGAAACGTGCATTCCGGTGCTGCTGGCTGAACTCGAGCAGCCGCAGGACGCGCGCCGGGCGGCGGCGGTCAGAGGGTTGGGGCGGCTCGCGCCGTTACACCCCACGAGCCCGATCGTGCCGGCGCTCCTCGCGCGGCTGCCGAAGGAGCCGGTTCCCATCCAGACGGAAATCGTGCGGGCGCTCGGTACCACGACCGACCGCCGCATTCTGGAACCCTTGCGAGCATTGAACCGCTCGGTCCAGGAGCAGACTCGATCCGACAGCAGCGCAGAGTTGAAGGAACTCCGGCGGGCGCTCGGCCAATCGCTGGACCAATTCGACGGCGTCCATACGGACGAATGACGCGTCGGCCCAGGCTCACCGGCGGAGCGTCGAATGTTGGCGAGACGGGACGGGAGTGGACCGTGTACGTCGTGCAATGCGCCGACAGCAGTCTCTACACGGGGGTGACGACGAACCTGCCGCGGCGTTTGGCACAACACCAGGCCGGAACGGGCGCCAAGTATACGGCCGGACGTGGGCCCTTCACGGTTCGCTTGCTGGAGCGATATGCAACCCGAAGTGCCGCCCTGAAACGGGAAGCGGCGATCAAGGCATTGGACCGGGCGGCCAAAATGGTGTTGATCGCCGTCGCATCCCGGCAGGAGCGGACCACGACTGCTGCGACACGCTGTCCCGGCGCCGAAGCGGGACGCCGAAATAATAAAAGGAACTTAGAATTATAGTGCACGTACAGCCTGCTACGGCGGACCGCGATGCGATCTTCATCCCCGACCATCGTCGTGCGCTCCCGGCACGCCGGTCTCCGTCGGGCCCAGCATCCGATTGAGCATGATGAAGCGCCGCACGCCAATCCCCAGACAGATCACCCCGGCCGCCAGAGAAACAACCCCCAGAGTCTGCACGTAGGGTTGATCCATCCACCACACGGCCGGCACGCCGACAATGACAAAGCCGAGCGCCGTGCGGATGTAAGCGAGCAGCGTCCGTTCGTTCGCCAACTGCGTTCGGTGGCGGGCGAGACGATCGCGTACGGTGGTATCCGGGACTGCCATTCGCGCGGTATATCCCTGCAAGCTGACGTGCAAGCGGACACTCTGTGCCGGCCGGCGCGGATTGTCTCTTCCGACGGCCCTCCCGACCCTCGGAGTCGGCAACGCCCGCTCGGATTCCCTCTATCGCTCCGGCATGTTTTTGGCGTGTGTGGGGGCCATGTGGCGGCATTCTTACCGAAAGGAGGTTTTCATGCAACGGCACAGACTGGTGGTTTCCATGGTGGTCGGACTGGGGCTTCTCGCAGGGTCTGCCTGGGCGAAGTCGGACACCAAAGAAAAGCTGCAGATGTCGCAGCAGGCCAAGGTCACGATCGACCAGGCCATCAAGACGGCGGAGGAGAAGGTGCCCGGGAAAGTCATCGAAGCAGAACTCGAAAAGAAGCACGACAAGGCCGTGTGGGAAATCGAGATCGCGACGGCGGACAATAAAATCATGGAAGTCCACGTCGATTCGATGTCCGGCCATGTCATCGAGGTCGAAGAGGAAGGCAAGAAAAAGAAATAGCCGGCGTGGTCGCCCGGCCGGCCGTCACGCGGGCGGCCGGGCACCCAAGCGGATCAGCTGTATCCCGGCGGATCTTCTCGATCTTCACCCGTCAGCACGTCCGCTTCCTGCGATTCGGCCTCAGCCATGTCGGCGACGATTCCCAGCAGCACCTGACGCCGCTGCTGGATGGCGGTTTTCGGGCGATCCTGCGCCATCGGTTCTTGGGCGGCGGCGGGCAGGTTGACCAGGGCTTCCGCTTCGGCCAGCGCCGCATACTTGTACGCCTCCAAATATTCATGCCCCTCCCCGTACAGTCTCAACAACAGGTCCTCGGTCTCCGCGTCGAACGGGGCGAGACTGGGGGAGACGGCCGTGTGATGGTTCAACCGCTCCAACTTCTCGATCTGGGCTTTGATCTCATCTGTGCGCACATGAGGGCGGAATGCCTCCGACGCCATAGCGTCCTCCTTTCGGGGGTGGATGCTGTTCGGTGGCCCGGAGTGAATGAAGGAGACGGGCGGGAAAGAGAGGGCACAGAAAGGAGGAACGCACGTTCTGGCCGGAAATAGTCCAGCACTCCTAAAGCCACCAAACCGTTTGTACCGTCTCTATCCGCCGTCGTCACCTGGCAGGGACCCTGGCCGACCGACCCCCAGCTGCCTGCCCTGGTGTACGGCGGCCGGTGTGCGCAACCGAGCACGAACTCCGGGGGTTGCGCCAGTTCGGCGCCGGGGCTCTTCCTCATCCCCATCTGCGACTCCGCGCTGAGGGCACGGCCATTGCGACTCACCGCGCGACATGCACCCACCCGCAGCCCGCGGAAACGGGACTGCGCAAGAGAAGGAGGAGTCATGCGCTATGTGGTTCGCCTGATTGTCGGGCTGGCGCTCTTGTGGCCCAGCTGGGCCTTTGCCGAAGAAGCGGTCGAATCCAGCTACCGCGGGGTCGCCACGATCTACTACACCCTGATCTGGGCCATCCTCGCCTATGGATTGCTGGACACGTTCGGTCGGAAAGCGCTGTACGTGGGAGCCCCGGTCTTGGCGGTGATCATCTATTTCCTCTTACCACCGGCATGAATCATCCCATGTCCCGGAGAAGATGGTCGGGGTTGCGGTCACGGGCGATCGTCTTCATGAGCTGATCGCCGAACAGCACGACCACGCGGTCGCGCTGGTCTTTGACGAGCAGTGAGGCGGACGGCGGCTTGAACGACGAGGGGTCGCCCTCCAACCACGCGCTGCACGTATAGGGCAGCGGTTCCAGCACCGTCTCCACGCGGTATTCGTGGCGCAGCCGGTACTGCAGGACGTCGAACTGCAGCCGGCCGACCGCCGCCACCAACGATTCCAGATCGTTGAAGGTGCGCATGATCTGCACCGTGCCCTCCTGCGTCATCTGCGCCAACCCCTTGTCGAACGCCTTGCGTTTGCCCACATCCACCGGCCGGAGGCGGGCGAACAATTCGGGCTGAAATTGGGGCAGCGGCTTGTAATTGAAGCCACCGGTCAGAGAGATGGTGTCGCCGATCGCAAAGATTCCCGGATTGATGATGCCGATGATGTCGCCGGGGTAGGCCTCTTCGACCGTGCTGCGGGCCTGCGCTACCAGACTGTGCGGCCGGGAGAGCCGCACCTCGCGGTTCAGGCGGTGGTGTTTCACCACCATGTCGCGCTCGAATCGGCCCGAGCAAATTCGGAGGAACGCGGTGCTGTCGCGGTGTTTCGGGTTCATGTTGGCCTGCAGCTTGAACACGTAGGCGCTGAAGGGCATGTCGATTGGGTCGATTGATACTTCTCCCCCGCCGTCGCGATCGGCAAGCCGGGCCCCCGGGCTGGGCGCGAGCGAGACGAAGGCGTCGAGAAAGTCTTCGATCCCGAAGTTGGTCAGTGCGGAGGCAAAAAACACCGGCGTGACCGCGCCCGCGAGAAAGCGGTCGCGGGAGAACGGATTTCCTGCGATGTCGAGCAGCTCGAGATCATGCCGTACCTGCTCCATCGTCTCGCGGGACACTCGGCCGCTCGCGGCCAGCTCGTCCAGCGTGACGTCGTCCACCACGACCTTGGTCGCCCCGCCCGGCGCGGTCTTGCTGAACAGGTGCACGTGGCCGTCTGCCCGCCTGACGATGCCGGCGAAGTCGCTGCCGGACCCCACGGGCCAGTTGACGGCGCTGGCCTGAATGTCGAGCGCGCCTTCGACTTCCGTCATCAGATCCAACGGCGGCCGGCCCGGCAAGTCCATTTTGTTGATCAGCGTGAGGACCGGAATTCCCCGCAACCGGCAGACGGCAAAGAGCTTGCGGGTCTGGGCCTCCACGCCCTTGGCCGCATCGATGACCATAATCGCGCTGTCCGCCGCGGTGAGGGTGCGGTACGTGTCTTCCGAAAAATCCTGGTGGCCGGGGGTATCGAGCAGATTGATCACGGCCTGTTTGTAATGGAACTGCATCGCGGACGCCGTGATGGAAATGCCGCGCTCCTGCTCCATCCCCATCCAGTCAGACGCCGCCACCTTGCCGCCTTTGCGGCCCCGCACCATGCCGGCGGTGCGGATCATCCCGCTGTACAGGAGCAGCTTTTCGGTCAGCGTCGTCTTGCCGGCGTCCGGGTGGCTGATAATGGCAAAGGTGCGGCGTTGGGCCGTAGCCGCCGCCAGTTCACCGTGAAGCGTCGCATCCAGTGTCATGTCGGGGTGCAGCATACCATAGGGACCGCCGGGGCAACATGGTCGTTCCGCCGGACAAACTGTCCTGGCTGCCGCGGCCTCCGACAGACAACGAGGCGATCGGGGGCGGCTGAACGCGTCCCGGCCCGCCATCCGCGGTGCATCTCTTGCACGACAGCCTCACCAGGCGCTGCATGAAGTGCAGGGATCTGATGACGCCGCACCCGTCCACCTGTTCGCCGCATGCCACGGCGCAGGCCGCGGCCCTCATCATGTCGGAGGAGGACGTCGGCATCGTGCCGGTCGTGGATCCCGAGACCAACCGGCTTGTGGGGGTGGTGACGGACAGGGATCTCTGTCTCGACGTCGTTGCCGCCGGCAAGCATCCCGAGAGCCTGCGGTTGGAGTCCATCGTGCACGCGCCCCCGGTCACCTGCCATGCCGACGATGACCTCGCCCTGTGCCTCCTGCGGATGGAGCACGCGCAGGTGCGCCGGATCCCGATCGTCGACGACGCCGGCGTCTGCGTCGGCATCATCGCGCAACGGGACGTCGCGCTCGGGGTGACCGAGCCTGAGCGCGTGTCCACGCTGCTGCGAGAAATTTCCAAGGCGACGGACGAGCCGTCAACGTCCGGGAAGGGTTTCCAGAGCTGATCCTAGGACCCGGAGGGCTGTACGTGGCCCCGGCACTCGGGATGAGGGCAATGGCAGGGACCGGACGGCAATCCGTTTCGGCACTCGTCACTGCAGAATTCCTTGCCGTCGGGGACGTGGCAGGTGCAGAGGGGCACGGCGCACTTTTTCATCGGACACCTCCCGGTGAGACGATACAGCCGAACCCTGCAACGGCAATACCGCAGCGGTCGATCGGCGGCGCCACGCCGGCCTTAGAGCCGCTGATCGTTCAACACGACGGCGAGTTGATCCAGCATCTTTTTCCACGTCGCTTCCGCGCGCGGCAGATGATCGGCCAAATGAGGGCGCAACTCGTGTGTGACGGTGAGGAGGCATCCCTCCATGGTCGGCAGCACTTCCACACTGACGCGCGACTGATCTTCGCAGACTCCGGCGATGCCCAATGTGAACACCAGCCGGTACGGCCGCGCTATCAGCAGGTACCGGCCGACATGATCGATCTCCTGCCCCTGGCGGCGCACGACGATGGAAAAGAATCCCCCGGCACGCGGATCCCTCGACAGCCGGACCAGGCGCTCGTCCCGGACGGCCGGGCCGACCATCCAGCGGCTCATCACCTCGGGATCCAGCCACGCGTCGAAGACCTGCTGCGCCGGTACGGCATATCGGCGCTCAACTTGAACAGCAAGCTTGTGTTGGGTCGTCATGGTTGACCCTATCGGCCGCATCGCGGACGCGTCAAGACGACGCTGGCCGATGCGGGCGACCGTAATCCCCTTACGGAAGTTGACGAGATGCCGGGGGCTGCTGCGCTGTGGTAGCCTGGGCACACTGCCATGAGACCGCGCCGCATCGCCACGGTGCTGTTGTCCTGCCTCTGTCTTGCCGCAATTGCCGGGTGCGCCACGATGCAGGCGGCCCGGTTGCTCTACAACCATGCGGATTGGGTGTTGACTCGGCAACTGGACGAGTACTTCGAACTCTCACGCCCACAGAAGGCGTTCGTGACCGCTCGTCTCCGCGCGATTCTGGACGCCCATCGCCAGGAGGCGCTGCCGCGGTACGAAGACGTCTTGCGGCAGGTGCAGGGCCGGGTTCAACGGGGCTTGACCCGCGAAGATCTCGAGTGGGCCTTCGGTGAATACGATGCGCTGCGCCGGGACCTCTTCGCGCGGTTCGTGTCGGATGGGACCGAGTTCCTCACGATGGTCGACGATGCCCAGATCGGACGGGTGCAGAAAGTTTTGGAGACCCGGTGGGAGAAGAAGACGCAGGTGCTGCGCGAGCCGGTGGAGTTCCGCCTCACCCAACGCGCCGAGCGGATCATCGCGTTGGCGAAGGAGTGGCTCGGCACGTTGACCAGGCAGCAGGAGCAGGAAGTCGGCCGCCTGGCACGCGCATTTCCCGACACGCTGCCCGTCTTTCTTGCGCACCAGCAGCAGCGCAATCGGGAGTTCATCGCCTTGCTCGAGGCGCGCCGCACCGGCGATGCCTCGGGGCGGCTCTACCGCTGGCTGGTGGAACAGGACCGCGACGACAATCCGGCGTTCATGCAGGCGGCCGGCCAATTCAAGCGGGAGATCGGCGAGCTCGTCCTGGCCCTGGACCGGCTGGCAACGCCCACGCAACGCCGTCACGCCCTCTCCAAGCTGGACGAACTCGCGAGGACGGTGGCGCACTTACGCCACGCCTGATGTCCGCGGTGACGTCAGGCGGCGTTACGACCTCCGCTCCAGCAGGTGCTCCAATTGATCCAGCAGCGGGCGCTGTCCGGGAAGCAGCTTCAGCCGGGCCATCGCGAGATCGAACCACGCCGCCCGGTCCGCTTCGGGAAATTCCCGGTACCGCCCTGACTTGGGCGGCCATTCCAGCGTGAAGGTGTTGCTGCGCATGGCCGAGGCATCGGCGTCTCCCCGGACCGCCCAGACGGACAGCACCTTGCCGCTGCCCTGCTTGACCGGATGGAGCGGGGCGTAGGGCCCTTCGAGATCAAACCCGGTCTCTTCCCGGAATTCCCTCACCGCGGCCGTCAGCGGATCCTCACCCGGCTCGTACTCCCCTTTGGGAACCGACCATGCGGCTTCGTCCTTGTTGGCCCACAAGGGGCCTCCCGGATGGATGAGGAGCACCTCCACCTGCCCGTCACGGAGCCGGTACAGCAGAATGCCTGCGCTGAACTTAGGCGCCATGGATGTCGCTCGAAGCCGAGTTCCCCGCCGTGGTGTCCTCCGGCCTCCTGCTAGGGTTTCTCCTAGATGCAGAGAGCCGCAATGGAGGTAGAATGACGCCCCACTCGAGGCGCGGCCGGGCGTCTCCGGTCACGTCCTCGCAGCAACGGCGGATGACAGCAAGGGAGGGTTCCATGTACGTCGTCGTGCCTGTGTGCTGCTTTTGCGAAAAAGTCCGTGATGACGACTGTCGGGGCGACGCGAGTTGGGTGCCGTTGAAAGACTACCGCGCGAAATACGGCCTGCTCCCCGGAGAAGTCTGGACGTCGCACACGGAATGTCCGTCATGCGGTACGCAATATGATCAGTTGATCTCCCGGCGCGGCGCTCCTGCCGGGGCGGCGTCATCGGTGTAAGCCCTACCAATCGGCGCCCAACCGGTCGATGACCACCTGGTGGACCACGGCATGCCGGCCGAGGGTGGCCAGGAAGACTGCGGCCTCTGCGACGTCGAAGGGGTCGATTTGTTCGCTGCGCTCGATGTCGGCCGCAGGCGCGTCGACCAGCTCGTCGGCCACCGCGCCCGGACAGAGTGCGCTCGCTTTAATCCCGTAGGGACGCCCTTCGTCGGCCAACGATTTGGTGAGGGCCATGATGCCGTGCTTGGAGGCGCTGTAGGCCCCCGTTCCCGCCCACGCCTGGAGTCCTGCGACGCTCGACATGTTGATGATCGTCCCGCCGCCTTGACGCTGCATCTGCCGAAAGCCGGCGCGGCAGCAGAAGAACGTGCCGCGCAGATTGACAGAGATTACGCGATCGAACGTTTCGGTCGGCGTGTCGGCGAGGCGTCCCCCGCCGCCGATGCCCGCATTGTTCACCAGCACATCCAGGCGGCCGTAGCGGGTGACCACGTCCCCGATCAGCCGTTCCACCTGCCGCTCATCGGTGACGTCGGTCTGTACGGCCCAGGCGGATCCTCCACGCTGGGTGATGAGGGCTGCGGTCTGCTCGCACAACGCCAACCGCCGCGCGGTCACGACGACGGTGGCGCCCTCGGCGCCGAAACGCAGGGCGATCGCTTTTCCGATCCCGCTGCTGCTGCCCGTCACTACGGCGATCTTGTCCTTGAGCCGCTGCATGGTCTGTCCCGGCGCATCCTCGTGCAAGGCGGACTAGCCGAGCCGCACGCCGATCTCGTCAAGATGCCGAAGCAAGTCGCCCGGGTCCTGATACACCCGGTAGGCGCCGGCCCGCTCCAACTCATCCTGCCCGTAGCCCCCGGACAGCAGCCCGATGGACAGGGCGAACGCACGGCGTGCCGCCAACATGTCCCAGACGCTGTCCCCGACGATGACGCAGCGGCTCATCGGCACCTGCAGCCGCTTGCCGGCGGCCAAGAAGAGATCGGGATCGGGCTTCGCAAACCGCACGTCATCGCGTGTGACCACCGGCACATCGTCCCGCAAGCCCAAGAGCTTCAAGGCATGCCGGGCGTTCTCCATTCGGCCGCTCGTGGCCACCGCGTGTGGGACTCGATGCGCGGCCAGCGTGTCGAGCAGCGCGTGGGTACCCGGCAGCACGCGCAGTGAGGCCGCCTGTCGGGCGTAGACCTCCCGGTGCACGCGCTGGATCTCATCCGCCTGCTCCTTGGACAGGGCATGGCCGGTTTCCCGCAGCAGCGCATTGAGCATCAGCCCGCCGCTCATGCCGATCTGGCGATGGATGCGCCAGACCGGCAGCTCGATCCCGGCGGACTGCGTCGCCTCGCGCCAGGCCAGCACATGCTGATACACGCTGTCGACCAGCGTCCCATCGAGATCGAACAGCAGCGCCAGCGGCTCCGGATCCGCATTCACGCTCATGGGCTCAGCTTTCCAGCTTCGCCTGCATGGTGATCGTCGTGTTCAGCAGGCGGGAGATCGGACATCCCGTCTTCGCCGCCTGAGTCGCCTTGTCCCACGCCGCTTGATCGGCCTTCGGCACCTTGCCTTTCACGTCCAGCAAAATGCCGGTCACCGTCCAGCCGGCGGGTTCTTGCTTCTCAAACGTGACGGTGGCCGTCGTTTCCAATCGGTCGGGCACCAGGCCGGCGTTGCCCAATTGAGCCGACAGCGCCATGGTGAAGCAGCCGGCATGCGCCGCCGCGATCAACTCCTCGGGGTTGGTCCCCGTGCCGTTCTCGAAGCGGGTCGTGAAGGAATACTGCGTCTTCGACAGAACCCCGCTGGCGGTCGAGACGGTGCCTTTGCCGCTCTTCAAATCACCTTGCCACACGGCCGAACCTGTTCGTTGCATAAGGCCTCCTTGGTGATGGTCATGGGACTGACGGGTTGCGTCCTCCTCCTGTCGCGAGGGCATTATGGAGGAGGGAGATCCGGCCGCGGGTCTAGGACAAACCCCTGCCGATTGGGCATTTGAACTAGCGGGAGCGTCGCGGCGGTCATCACGTCGCCCTCATCGATGATGCCGTTGGCGTGAAGCAGCCAGGCCACGAGGGCGTAGATCTCGTCCGGCGTCAGCGATTGAGGTGCATCGAGCGGCATGGCGCGGCGCAGGTAATCGTACAACGTGGTCGCATACGGCCAATAACTTCCGACCGTCTTCACGGGCACGTGCGTATTCAGGGTGCCGCGGCCTCCTACCAATCGGTCGTACGGACCTTCCGTGCCGGTCGCGCCGTGGCACCCCGCGCACTTGGCGGCATAGACCCGGCGTCCCTGCACGACCGTCCCCTGCCCGGGCGGGAGCCCCGTGCCGTCCGGGCGTACGTCGATGTCCCAGGCCCGGATCTCGGCTTCCGTCGGAGGGCGGCCGAGCCCGAACCGATCCGGTTCGGCGCCCTGCGACCCTCCCGCGGTCAGGGCGGCCACGGTGCCCAGCAGGAATCCCCAATGCGGCCATGTCCGGCTAGACATGAACGTTCCTCACCCGGCCGTCGGCGCTCACCGCCCACGCCTGGATCCCATTGAAGTGATAGTACGAGTTCGTTCCGCGGACCTTGATGAGCGCGCTGCGCGACGGCTGCCGGTATCCGGTCTCGTCCGTGCAGCGGGAGAGAAGCACTGTCCCGCCCCCCTCCCATTTCCAAGGCAGCCGGAAGCGCGTATGGCATTGAGGGAGCACCGGCTCCTGAAGCTGTGCCTCGCGCCAGTGGCGGCCTCCGTCCACGCTGACCTCCACGCTCGTGACGGCGCCGCGGCCGCTCCACGCCAGGCCGCGAATTTCGGTCACCCCGCGGCGCAACTGGTCGCCGCCAGAGGGAGCGGTGATGACCGACTTGGCTTCCATGACGAGACTGAACTGGTAGGCGCGTCCGTCGGGCAGGAGATCCGTGTACTTGGCCGTTTCCCAGCGCGTCATGAAGGGCGCCGACGCGAGTTTCAGCCGGCGGAGCCACTTCACGTTGATATTGCCCTCGCACCCCGGCAGCAGCAGCCGGAGCGGATAGCCTTGTTCGGGCCGCAGCGCCTCGCCGTTTTGCCCATAGCAAATCAGCGCGTCGCGCAGAATTTCTTCCGTCAGCGGCACGCTACGGGCCAACGCAGCGGCATCCTGACCTTCCGCCAACATCCACGTCGCGCCGCGCTGGAGGCCGACGGCCTCCAGGACCGTCGCAAGCCGAACGCCCGTCCATTCGCTGGTGCTCGTCAACCCGTGCGTCTCCTGCACGGTAAGATCCTGCTCCCCATGCCATTGGTCGGCGGTGTTGCCCGCGCATTCGATGAACGCGAGGCGCGACACGGAAGGCAGCCGCATGAGATCGTCCACGGAGAACATCAGCGGCCGGTCGACCATCCCGTGCACCAGAAGCCGGTGCCGCTTCGCATCCAATGAAGGCACTCCGTTGTGATGCCGCTCGAAGTGGAGATCGCTGGGCGTGACGATGCCGTGGAGGTGACGCAGGGGCGCCAGGGAATAGGTGCCGCGCGGCAGGCGGGAGAGGACTTCGGTGGATGCCCGTGCACCAACCGCGCGGGCCGGCGCGCCGGGGCGCAGCGGGGCCTCTACGGCGCTATCGCCTTGCGAGGCCGCCCACGCCGACGACGCTCCAAGCGCGAAGGCCGAGGCGGTGACAGCCAGAAACTGTCTTCGGTTCACCGGTGGCGGAGCGCCGGTCTCTTCCGCAGGGAATGCGTGCTCGTCGTCCGTCATGCGCCCTCCCTTCCGGCAAGGGACGGTCACTTGAATCCGATGACCATCCCGTCCGGCCCGGCCAGCCGGCGGACGACCGTGCGCCGGAATCCAACCTCCGCCATCCAGCCGCGGCAATCGGCGCCGGTGAAATCAAATCCGCCGTGGGTTTCGATCAACATATTGAGGCTCATGAGGAGGCCGAAGGCATTGCGCTTTCGTTCATCGTCGATCAGCGATTCATGCACGATGAGCGCGCCGTTCGGCGGCAGCGCCTCGTACGCCTTGCGCAACAACATCATTTTCTCTTCGAGATTCCAGTCGTGAAGAATATGGCCCATAATGAGCACGTCGGTGCGGGGCAGCGGCTCCTTGAAGAAGTCGCCTGGATGAAAGCGGAGCCGGCCGGTCAGGCGCTTCGACTCGGCATAGGCCTCGAACACGCGTTGGACCACCGGCAAATCCATCCCGTACCCGGTGAGATGCCGATGCGCCGCGGCGATCTCGGCCGCGACGCCTCCTTGCGCGCAGCCGACGTCCGCAAACGTCCGGTAGCGCTTCCAAGGGAAGCGTGTTGCGATGAGCTGGGCCGAGCTGATGCTCAGTCCCGTCATGGCTTTCAAGAATCCCTCCAGCCGCTCGGGATCGGCGTAGAGTGCGCCGAAGAAATCGTCGCCCGTCTTGGCTTCGTTCTGGGGCCGGCCGGTCTTGAGCCCTTCCGTCAGCGAGCCCCAAAAGCGATACAGACGCGCGTTGCACATCTCCAGCATGCCGCCGACGTAGCTGGGTTTGCCGCGGTCCAGGAACCGGGCTGTCTCACGCGTATTGGCATAGCGGTTGCCGGTGCGCGTCAGCATTCCCAAGGCCACCAAGGCATCGAAGAAGTCGCGTGCGCTGCGCGGATGAAGGCCCAGTTTGATCCGCAATTGTTCCGCGGTGCAGGGTCCCTTGGCGAGTTCGGTGAAGAGGCCG
Source organism: Nitrospiraceae bacterium (assembly GCA_040255845.1). GTDB lineage: Bacteria > Nitrospirota > Nitrospiria > Nitrospirales > Nitrospiraceae > Nitrospira_D. Next base: position 16,374 of record JBDZVU010000019.1, read on the forward strand.
AGCTCGATCGCGCTCAGCAGCGTCTTCGAGGCCCAGAACCCCATGCCCAATTGCATGATCTTCGACGGCGTCACCGGTGTAGACATGGCGGCGGTCCTTTCTGCGAGAATGCGAAAGGCTACGTAGGCCACGGCCCTGTTGTCAATGCGGGCCGGGCCGGTCATCTGTGCGGGTGTCGGGAGACCGGCTGGCGCCGGCACCGTTGAGGTGCAAGCACCATGACCTGGCCGGTGTTGAGCGATGTTGCAATGATCGTCCCGCTTGTGAGGAGCCGCCATGGAATGGGTGTTTAGTCCGGAAGCTTGGATTGCGCTCGGCACGCTGACCGCCTTGGAGATCGTGCTCGGCGTGGACAACATCATTTTCATTTCGGTGCTGGTGGGCCGGCTCCCTCCGCATCAGCGCACCACGGCGCGGCGCCTCGGCCTGACCCTTGCCATGGTGGCGCGACTGGGGCTGCTGTTCTCGATCTCCGTGGTCATGGAGCTTACGGACCCCTTCTTCACCATGTTCCGCCAAGAGTTGTCGGGCCGCGATCTCATCCTGATCGGCGGCGGCCTTTTTCTGCTCGCAAAGTCGACCCATGAGATCCACAACAGCCTGGAGGGCGTGGATGAATCCCAGCCGTCTGCGGCAACGTCGGGAATGGGTCTCATGTTGGCCCAAATCGCCTTGCTGGATATCGTCTTTTCCCTGGATTCCGTGATCACCGCGGTCGGCTTGGTGGACGATGTGGCCATCATGGCCGTCGCGATCATCATCGCCGTGTTGGTGATGCTCGGCGCCGCCCGCCCGATCGGCGACTTCGTCGACGCCCATCCCACCATCAAAATTCTGGCCCTGTCGTTTCTCATCCTGGTCGGCGTCACGCTGATCGTGGAAGGGTTCGATGTGCACGTCCCGAAAGGCTACATCTACTTTGCCATGGCGTTTTCGGTCATGGTGGAAATGCTGAACCTGCGTGTTCGCCGCCGCCACGCCGCCCGGCCGGTGCGCCTGCATAGCCGGTACAGCCGGGCGCTGAAGGCCGGCGGGAAGGATGCCTCCCTGTGACGTATGCCATGCATCGTGCCCCCGCGTGAGGCTCAGCACCAACACACCTGGTGGCTAGACGTTTGCCGGTATGCCGTCTCGCGCAACCTGGACCTGAAACGGACGGCTTGCCCGTCCCATATAGAGCGTCCGATGAGGAACGGGAATCTCGATGCCTTCTCGATCGAAAGCCTGTTTCAAACGCCGCCGGTATTCGCGACCGACGTTCCATTGCTCGAGTGGTCTGGTCTTGATGCGGATACGGAATACAGCCCCCGAATCCGCGAAATTCTCGACTCCCACGATCTCGATGGGTTCGACGAACTTGTCACGGAAGACGACATCGTTCCGCAGTTCGTCACCCACGCGACGCATGATCTCCGCGACGCGGTCGATGTCCTCTTTGTAGGCCACGTTCATGTCCAGGACGAACGCGGACCAGTCCTTCGTCATGTTGGACAAGGTCGTGATGGTCCCGTTCGGGAACATGTGCACGACGCCGGAAAAGTCCCGCAGCGTGATGGTGCGAAATGTGATGGCTTCCACGAGGCCTCCCGTCCCGTTGATGATGGCGACGTCTCCGAGACGGATCTGATCCTCGAGAATGATGAAGAATCCACTGATGAGGTCCCGGATGAGATTTTGCGCGCCGAAACCCACCGCCAATCCGACGATCCCCGCCCCGGCCAGGACGGGCCTGATGTCCACACCGAGGAGATTGAGAATTTCCACCAGCACGATGGCCCAGATCAGCGCCAACGCCACCGTCCGAAGGATGCCGGTCAGCGTCGCGGCTCTTTTGGCGGCCATTCCCGGCATCGCTTCGGTTCGTTCACCAGCCACGGAGATCAGGCGCTCCAGGTGCGCCAATCCCGCCTTCACAAACCGCAATGCTGCGTATCCCATCGCCAGCACGACCAGAATTTGAAGGCTCGCCTTGGCGACCACGGCCGGAAGGTGAGCGAGAGACGGACCCAGATCGTTCCACGAGACCTCAAGCATGTGGGACACCTCCTTGACTGAGTGAGCAATTGGGCGTGCAGGATGCCATCTTAGAATTCCGGATGAACCGAATCCGCCCCCGAGAGCGTCAAATCGTCGGTCCTGCGAACCCCGACTCCGGCTTGAAGCAGGCAATGAGAGCTGACTTCGTACTGCCGCCGCAGTACCGGGCTTCCGTTCGACACCTGGCCGAAGGGGGTTTTCACTCCCGTGACGATGTGGGTGGTTCATATGTGGCGCAGGTCGCAGGCAGGCACCCGAGAGACGATCGCGGGTCGTCGCAGCGCGGGTCACCGACATGAGACACGTTGTGTGATCCGGCATCTGGCGAACGTTCATCAGGTCAGCGAACCTTTTTCTGCCGACCTTTGATCAGCACGACGACGCCGACGAGACCGATCACGATCGCCAGTGCTCCCAAGATGGCCCAAGGATCCATGATGTGCTCCTTTAGGGGCGAGGCCCGTCTCGGTGCGTCGCCGCCATTTCTCCATGCCTATCGAAAGGGTGGCCCGCCACGTTCGCTGCTAGTCTAGATACCCGCGAATGACAGAGCAAGGTGAGATACGAGGGGTCGCAACGCGTCAATGGGCGGTTCAGCGTACAAAATCGCGACGGAATGGACTTCCGCGCCTTAGGACGGATCCGCTTTCTTCTGCTACGCTGCCGCCGATGTCGCAATCACTGCTGGCGTTCCTATTGATCGTCACGGCGGGGGCTGTGCTCCGATCCACGCTGCTCTCGAAGGCCGATGCGGAACGGTTGGGCTCGTTCCTGTTTTCGGTCTCGCTGCCGGCCACCATCATGGTGTCGCTGGATCGCGTGACGCCGTCGGCCTCCGCCTGGAAACTGCCGGCCGCCGCAGGACTCGTCACCGTCCCGGTGCTGCTCTGCGCGGTTCTCCTCGCCGGCCGGTTGTGCCTTACGCGTCCTTCGCGCGGCGGCTTCATCTTGGCAGCCGGCTGTATCAATTCCGTGTACTTTGCGTATCCCGTCGCCTTGGCGACCTTCGGAGACGCCGGGTTGGCGCGTGCGATCTTCTTTGATCTTGGCCAGACCACCCTGACGCTGACGCTCTTGTACGGCGTCGCTGTCTGGCACGGCACAGGTGGCGGTTCGGCGGCTGCCGCCGCCGCGCGGCTGGTGCGGTCCCCGCCCCTGTGGGCGCTGGTGGCGATGCTGACTCTGAAAGGATTCGGGTGGCATCTGCCTCCGTGGCTGCGCCAGGGGCTCCTCCCCCTCCACTGGACCACGACGCCGCTTGCCGGTCTCGTGTTGGGACTTTCGATTCACGCGTCGGCGATCCGCCGGTCGGCCGCCGTCGCGTTGTGGGGCGTTGCACTGCGGATGGCGGGTGGCTTGCTCTGCGGCGCACTGGCCGTGCGCCTGCTGGGCTTGGATGGCATTGATCGAGCCATTGTGCTGCTGATCGCCGCCATGCCGTCGGCCGTCACGGCGGTCGTCTTCGCCACGGAGACCGGTCTGGACGAGGAACTGGTGAGCGCGATCGTCGCCCTGTCGATCTGTCTCGGCGTCGCGCTGCTGCCATGGCTGCCGCGCATCGCACCGCTCCTGAGCGGCTGACGCCACACCAACCAGTCTCAAAGATGCATCGTTGTTGCGGGAAGAGCACAGGGTCTATGCATGCACTTGATGAGCCTGCCCTGACGCAGAGGGCAGAAAAATATACCGTGTCGCGTGCCGAAGGACTCAGAAGACATGGTACGTACTTTGCTGCACGTGACGTAGCATTTGTGCCGCTTCGACAAGAACGGGGGATCCATGCACCAGACAACATGGTGGCTCGGTTGGTACGTTTTACTCCTTGCCCTTCCGGTTCTGATTATCGGAGTGCTTCTTCGGGAATGGTTCCACCGATGAATCGTCGCGTCGCGTGTCTCCGGTTTGTGCTGCGCCGAATGGGGCGGTCGCGGCGCGACCGCCCCATCTCGAGCGTTAGGGCTTCTCCACGATGTCGCGCTTCATCGGACCCAGTACGCCGAGCAGTTCGTCCTGCTCTTTGTTCCCCACCTTGTGATGGTCCAGCGCCTTGACCAGATCCTCCACCAATGCATTGAAGGCTGCGTCGGTGATTCCCATTCCGGCATGAGTCTGTTTCATGGTGCGGCCGGTATATGTGCACGGGCCTCCGCTTGCCTCGCAGATCTGATTCACGAGATGCATCTTCAGCGTGGGGATGTTCGTGCTCGCGAAAAATCCGTTGATCCGCTTGTCGCCGGCGACATTCCCCACGAACGTATCCACCACCGCCGTGATGGCCTCCTTGCCGCCCAGACGATCGTACAGTGAGCGGCCGCTTGCGTCCGCCCCCTCCGCAGTCCCGATCATCATCGCCGCCGCAAGCACACCCATCATCACACGCGTCATAGTTCCCTCCTTCGGTTGACGTGAATAGAACACCTATTGATTCGTCTGCCGCCCGCTCAGAAACCGCTGCCACCGCTCCGCTTGATCTGGTTCCTGTCCCGGGACGAACTCCGGGCAGTCCATGCGCAACTGCGGCTCTCCCATCGGCTTGTTCATCAAGCCGCAGTGATGGGGCTTCGCGGCGTCGGCATGAAGATAGGGTCTGAAGTACTCACACCCCGCGCACATGCGCGCGACCGAGATGACCCCTCGCTCCTGCAGCGTGCCAATGACCTTGGTGAGCCCCCGGAGGAACGCCCCCTGCTCTTCCGGCGTCATGCGCATCACTCCGGCCCGTACGACGTCCGCCCAGCCGCTGCTTCGGGAAGCGGCCCGGCGGCCCGCCGCCGAGAGGGTGATCGTGAGCACGCGATGATCCTCGGCGGACCGCGCTTTCCGGACCAGTGACTTGTTCTCGAGCGCCGCCACGGCGTCGCTCGCCGTCGCAGCCGTCATGCACAGTTCCGCGGCCACGTCGTTCAGCCGCATCGGCCGGCCCTCCCGTTCGGCCAAGAGCATGAGGATCTGACCTTGCGTGGGCGTCAGACCTTCCGCGGTGCTCCCTTCCCAGGCCTGGCTCCGGAGCGCGGCGGCAATCCGGGTCAGGCCCGCTGTGATGTGATCGACCACCGACTTGTCCTGCCGCATGGGGAGCGGTTTGCCCATGATGTGTCTCCTCATTGTCCGAGACCGCGCGGGGGCGGTCGATTACGACAAGGGAACCACGAAGCCGCCTTGCCGGCGAAACGCCGCTTGCTGGGCCTCGGTAAACATGACCAGGGGCTCCTGGTGGCAGAATCGGCACTCCTTTGGCGTCACGGTGACGGCCGTGTGCCCGAGGGCCGCCACATGCTCGTTGGCGAGCCTCAAGGCCGTGGCTTCGTCGGCCGTCATCACGTCGAAGTGCAGCCGGCGCCCCGGCACGTCCACCCAGGTATCGAACACTTTCACGGTCTCCATACAGCCTCCTTCCGCGAGCTGAATTAATCAGGACTCCTAAATATCATTCGCATGCCGAACCGTCAAGTCCCTTCCTTCGAGGGGTGTTTCACGCGGGGGACATCCCGGGTGCGGCTCGCTGGGCGCCGACGATAGGATATCCGGATCTCGCATGTCGGGAGACGGGCGGATGGCGCGAAAGCTTCAACTCTGGGTTCTATTGTTGTGCATGGTCGTCGCGACCACCTGCACCGGAATGCAGGAGCGGCCGATCCGGTTCGTCACCCTGGCGTTCGGCGCCAGCGATGCCACCGGTGTGGGAGCCGTTCCGCTCAGCGACGGGTATGTCTACCTCATTCAGATGGAAGTGGAGCGGCACATGCCCGGCGTCTTTCTCATGAACCTCGGAGTGCCTGGCGCCGGGATCACCGTCGTGACGGAGCAGGCGCGGCTTGCGCAACAAAGCGGTATGCGGGCGGATCTTGTGACGCTGTGGACCGGCGCGAACGATCTCATCAACGGGGACGAGCCGCAGCAGTTTCAGCAGTGCCTGCGCGCGCTCGTGAAGCTGCTGAGGACCGACCTTTCCGACCTGGTGGTTGTGGCAAACCTCCCCGACCTGACGCAACTGCCGCGTTTTCGCGCACGGCCCAGCACCTCCGTCACCCCCGAGCGCATCGCGCGCTTTAATCAAGTCATCGCTGAAGAGGCGTCGGGCGCTGGGGCATTGCTGGTGGATTTGTTTGCCAACCCGGTGCGGGACGAACTCGTGTTCGATGGCGACGGATTCCATCCGAACAACGCCGGACACCGGGAGATCGCGGCCCAGTTTCTGCGCGTGCTCCTCCCGCGACTGGCCCGCGGCTAAGGCGCCACCGGCGGAGGGCGCCCGGGACCGGGAATCCCCGAGGCGACTACACGGTGCGCGACGGGGCCTCGTCGGTCTGCGGCACCGCGGACAGAGGCGTGGCAATCTGTTCCAGCGACCGCTGCTCGGCCTTGACGCCCAGCGCCAGTTCCGCAAGGGCGCCGGTGATCATGAGCACGGCGCCCAACGCGTACCCATAGGCCACGCTGGTGACGGAGGTCTCGATCAAGCGGCCATAGAACCATGGCGCGCTGATCCCCGCCCCTTGCGCCACGATGAAAAAAAACGCGATGGCCATGGCCCGAATTTCGACGGGGAACACTTCGCTCACCGTGAGGTAGGCCGCACTGGCCCCCGCGGAGGCAAAGAAGAAGATCAACGACCAGGCCACCATGTGCGAGGTGAGGCCGAACCATTCGTGAGCGAAGGCATAGCCGGTGATGGCGAGCAGCAGCCCTGCCACCCCGTACGTCATGCTGATCATCGGTATGCGGCCGATCGTGTCGAACCAGCGTCCGAGCAACAGGGGCCCCAGGAAGTTGCCCAGCGCGAACGGAAGAATGTAGAGGCCAATCGTGCTGAACGGCACGTCATAGTATTTGGTCAGCACGAAGGGGAAGGTAAAGGAGACCGCGTTGTACATGAAGGACTGCGTGACCATCAGCGCGATGCCGAGCGCCGTGCGGCGCGGGTAGGACTTGAAGAGTTCGCGGGCCACGGTCGAGATGGTGATGCCCGGCGCCGGCCGCACGGTGATCGTGCCCGAGGGGGGAGGCAAGTCTCCGCGGTGCGCGCGCACTTGTGCTTCGATGTGCGCGACCACCGCCTCCGCTTCCGGCACGCGGTTGTGGGTCATGAGCCAGCGCGGACTCTCGGGAATGAAGCGCCGGACCAGCACGATCGCGACGCCGAGAATCGCCCCGAAGAGAAAGCAGAGCCGCCAGCCGACGTGCTCGGGAACCACGAGCGGATTCAGCAGGAGCAGCGAGAGCAGCGCGCCGGTGGCGGACCCGAGCCACCAGCTGCCGTTGATGGCGAGATCAGTGTGGCCCCGGCGGCGCGCCGGGATCAGTTCGTCGATCGCGCTGTTGATCGCGGCATATTCGCCGCCGATCCCCGCGCCGGTCAGAAACCGGAACAACATCAAGCTCCACAGGTTCCACGCGAACGCGGTCAGCATCGTGGCCGCGAGGTACAGCAGCAGGGTGATCATGAACCACTTCTTCCGCCCCTGCCGATCCGTGAGGTAGGAAAAGAGCAGGGCGCCGAGCACCGAGCCCGTCAGGTACGCGGAGGCGCTCAGGCCGACTTCCGACTCCGTCAGATGAAGCGTCGTGGGATGGGTGAGGACCGGTCCGATGGCGGCGACGATGGATACTTCCAGGCCGTCGAGCAACCAGGTGACGCCCAGCGCGGTGACGACCAGCCAGTGCCACCGCGACCATGGCAGCCGGTCCATCCGCTGCGGGATGTTCGTGGTCACCGACGCGCCCGGTTCAGCGGCCATGAGGGGAACCGATCATGGAAGGAGTGTGGCGAGCATGCGTTACCAGCCGAGTTGCCATTGATGGCCGTGGCGCCCGACGACCTCGTCCGCTTCCCGGGGACCCCACGACCCCGCCGTGTAGGGATAAACCGGCGTGTCCCCGGACAGCAGTGGATCATAGAGGCGCCAGGCGGTCTCAGTAAAGTCCGCGGTCACGAACAGTGTTTGATCGCCGATCATGATGTCGCGCAGCAGCGTCTCATACGCTTCCGGCAGGTCGCTGCCGAAGGCCGCCGCGTAGTCGAAGCTGAGCGCGCGGCTGGAGAACCGAAACGGCCGGCCTGGCGACTTCACGGAAAAGCAGAGCGCGAAGCCTTCGCTTGGCTGCAGGTTGATCAACAGCTTGTTCGGACCGATGCCGCCGGATTCCAGCGAGCGAAACACCTGCGTCGGCGCCTCCTTGAACGTGACGGCCACCTGCGTGATTTTCCGCGGCAGCCGTTTCCCGGTCCGGAGATAAAATGGTACGCCGCGCCACCGCCAGTTATGCAACTCCGCTTTGAGCGCCACGAAGGTTTCCGTCCGCGAATCCTTTGGGACGCCGGGCTCTTCCAAATAGCCGGGTATGGAATGCCCATCCAAGTGCCAGGCGGTGTATTGCCCGAACACGACGCTGCGCGGATCGATCGGCGCGATGGAATGCAGCACCTTGAGCTTCTCGCTCTGGATCGCCGGCGCGTCGAACGACACCGGCACTTCCATCGCCACGACCGTGAGGAGCTGGGTCAGGTGGTTTTGGACCATGTCGCGGAGGGCGCCCGCTTCATGATAATAGGCCCCGCGATGTTCCACGCCCAGATCCTCGGCCACCGTGATTTGCACGTTGTCCACGATGTCGCGGTTCCACAGCGACTCGAAAATGGGATTGGCGAAGCGGAAGGCCAGCAAGTTTTGGACCGTTTCTTTCCCCAGATAATGATCGATGCGGTAGATCTGCGACTCGTCGAGGTACCGATGCAGCAGAGTGTTGAGCGCGCGGGCGGACTGAAAGTCGCGCCCGAAGGGCTTCTCGAAGACCACCCGGACCCACCCGTGGCTTTTCAGCAGGCCGGACTGGTCCAACAGCTCGACGGCCGACGGCACGATGGAGGGCGGCAGGGCAAGATAGAACACGCGATTCTCGGGAAGATTGCGCGCGATCTCGAGTCGCCGGATGAATTTCGCCAGCGCTTCATAGTCGCCCCGTCCGCCTTCGCGGACCGTCTGATAATGAATGTGGTCTTCACACCATTGCCGCACCTCGGCGGTGTTGCAGGGGCCGGCACTCTTCAGACCCTCGAAGGCCCACAGCCGGAACGCTTCCTCGCTCATCTCCGGCAGCGACGCCCCGACGATCAGCGTGTTTTGCTTTTCGATCTCCCCGTAGGTTCGGAGCCGAAAGAGGGCCGGCAGGAGCTTGCGGCGCGTCAGGTCGCCGGTCGCGCCAAGAATGATGAAGAGATGTGGCTCGACGGATTGCTCGTTCATGAGACCTAAGACCTATCCTCTGTGACCGCTCTTGTTTAGGCTACGGTCCCGTTGCGCGTGCCGTCAACCCAACCGCCGCAGGCGACGGCCCGGCCGCATGGCGGTGTGCGGGACCGGGCCCGACCGTCATCCTCCAGCACCGCCATTCGACGGTTGCCGGCCGTGCTGGCGCGGGGGTGCTAATCGACGATCCAGAGAGTCAGACCTTGCGCCCGACGGAGTAGTTGATCGGTAATGCCGCCGCCGAAGATGCGGCGAATCCCAGAGGCGCCCTGGCGTCCGACGGCGATGGTCTCATGCTTCCCGATGCGCGCCGCCTCGAGGATGTTGCCGGCCACGTCGTCCTCCTGACCGAATTGCAGGGTGACGCGGGCGGGATCGAGACCGGTTTCCGCCATCGCGCGGCGGGCGTCTTGAAGGATCGGACACTCGCGCTCCTCTTCCTGTCGAATCCACTCACGCCGCTCGCGCTGCAAGTGGTCGCTCAATGCCGCCTCCACCTCGGGCCGTTCGGAGCCGCCGTGTTCGAGGAGTTCTCGCGGAACGGGCTTCAGGACATGGAAGAGCGTGACCGCCACGTCAGGCGTGCGAGCCAGCAGCGTGCCGACGTACCGCACCGCTCGCCGGCTGTGCTCGGACTCATCCACGGCGACAAGAATGCGCATTGCCCGCTCCGCGCAGCTACCGGTCCACCCGGGTCCGTTCTTTCAGCCAACGCTCCGCCCGGTCCCGGTTGGGTTGCAACGCCGAATCCACACCCATCCTCAGAGGGCTGGGGTGCGAAAGGCCGCTCAGTGACAACCAGACTTTCAGATTCATCGTCTGTGGGACACTGGGAAACTCTCCTGGCATTGTGCCGAGAGGCTCCCTCGGGACTCGCACGTTGACAGGGCCGCCGCAGCGGCGCATCATGACACCCCCATCCGCCTTGTGCGAGGCCCCTATGGAACCGGGGTAGTCCTGGGTGATCCGACGAAACTGAGCCGGTCCGGTACACGACGACGCCCTCACGGCCGCATCATGCCGTGAGGGCTTTTTTGTCTCTGGGCTCTCCACGTGACTGCCGTCTATTCACGGACAAAGGAGGGGTCTATGAGGCCGGTACTCAGTTTGGTGACCGGGCTTGCCGTATGGATGCCAGCGCTTGCGCTCGCCGAAGATGCGGGAGGCAGCTATCGCGGTATTGCATCGATGTATTACACCTTGATGTGGCTGGTCTTGTCGTATGGACTCTACGACACGTTCGGCAAGAAGGCCCTGTACATCGGCGCCCCGCTGCTGGCCATCGGTACGTATGCCATGCTGCTCCCCGGTTGAACCGAAGATCCCACCCCCGGCGGAGTCTCGGCTCCCCGGGGGCATGGGTGAGCCTGAAAGCTGGGCCTATACGGTGATGACAGGGCTCGACTCACCCGGCGCAGAGGCGGCGTTTACAGGGCCCGGAGCGTGACGTGAACGTGCCGCTCCCGCGGCCCGTCCAGTTCCACCAGCATCACGGACTGCCACGTGCCCAGGAGAAGTTTGCCGTCGGACACGGGGATGGTGAGCGAGGGTCCGAGAAGCGACGAGGCCATATGAGACCAGGCATGGGAGGGATCATGCGCATGCCGGAAATGGATGCGCGGGATGATGCGCTCGATGATTTCCAGAAAGTCCTCCTCTGTCCCCTCGCCGATTTCACCCGTGGTCACGGCGGCCGTGGTGTGCGGCACAAAGACGGTGCAAAGACCTTCCATGATACCGGCTTCCTCGAGGAGGTCTTCGATCTGCGGCGTGAGGTCCAGGACCTGCTTGGGAAGGGTCGTTCGAACCTGCAGCATCTCGTTCATGTGGAGCCTCGATTCATCGTGATCATAGACGGGAAGCCGGCGCAACGAAAGCCCCCACATCGCAGACGCCCTGTCCAACCGCCTAGTACCGCACCACGCGGATTTGGAGTACAAAAAGATTCGATCGTGTCGACTATGGAGGGCGGGAATGCGCACGACAGCATGCCGCGTATGGGTCCTGGCGGGCTGTATGAGCGTCGTTGCAGCCGGCGGTTCCATCCCAGCCTATTCCGCCCGCAACGATGATGGAGGCCCGCCGAGCCAGATCCTCAAGCCAGGACCGGGTCTTCCGGGACATTCCCTGCCGCAGAGCTCTCTGGGGAAAGGCGCCCCGAACCCCGGGCCCGACGCGCGTCAACTGCTTGAGCAGCGGTTGCGGCAAGGGCAGATGGAGCAGCCCACGGCGCAGGGCGAAGTCAGCGACCGGTTGGACCGCTTCTATCGCAGCCCGGACTCGCTTACCGGCGGCCGAGAGCGCAGCGGGCGGGTGGGACAAGCGGAACGGTGAGGGAGGATCGGCACTGGTCAGGGGCCGGGAATCCGGTCCCGGCCCCGACATCCGTGCGTCAGATTACTTTTCTACCGCGAAGCCTTCGTCTTTCCACCAGCGCCAGCCGCCATCCAATTCCATCACCGGATAGCCCTGCCTGGCGAACTCCACGGCGGCCGCGGCGGCCAAATGACACACGATTGAGTAGCAGTACAACACGTTGGTCTTGTCCTTCCGCAATCCCTTCAACGTATGCCACTGGTCCTTCGGCAGATTGATGGCGCCGGGAATATGGCCCTCGGCGTAGTCCTCGGCGGCGCGGACGTCTACGATGTTGACGCTGTTGCTCTTCATCATCCGCTCCAATTCGACCGGTCCGGTGGTGAAGGCCATCTTCGCTTCGAAAAACCGCTGGGCTTGAACAGGATCGTTGATTTGGACTGGTGTCGTCATCGCATCCCTCCTCGGCAAATGGTCTTCTCTGCAGTCTACAGCAATCGATCCGCCGCTGACACTGCTTTGGGTCCTGGGCCGGTCGCGCTGCGGGCATTTTCGAGCCGGCGCTCAGAGTTTACCTGGTGCGGCTCCATGCTTCCAGCTGGAGGCCTTGGGGTTCTTCCTAGGCAGGTCGGTGCACCCCTTTCTCTTATAGTGGGGCGAGAGATATCACGTAGACCTTAGCCCAGAGGGGAGATTCATGACGCTTCTTTCCGCTTCCCTGCCGCACACCGACCCAGGACGAGCCGACGGCCCATCGTCTGATTCCGAACCCCGCGCGACCGGCGCAGATTCTCCGCTGGAGTCCTGGCGGGTGCTTTTGGTGGACGACGACGAATGGACGCGCCAATTGTGGCGTGACATCCTGGAAAGCTATCCCGACATGAAGGTCGTGGGTCAAGCGGCGGACGGACGAGAAGCAGTGGCGCTCGCGACGCTCCATCAGCCAGACGTCGTTCTGATGGACGTGGCGCTTCCGCACCTGGACGGCATCCAAGCGACGCATCACATCCGCAAGGCGTGTCCGAAAACGGTGATCATCGGCATTACGGGTGAATATGCGGCGCCCACCCATAATGCGATGCGGGCCGCGGGTGCGGCCGCCTTGGTGAGTAAAGATCACGTGATGGGGATTCACGACACGATTCTCACGGCGTTGGAGTTCTTTCTCGGTAAGGCGGCGTGAGGCACCGCGGCCCGCCTCAGGCGGGAGGCTTCCGATCGCCGTTTCCGGTGCGTATCGCTTCCAGGTCGAGTTCCTGTTCCAGGCGGTGGAGGACCTCATCGCTGATGGTGCCGTCGTTGCGCAAGGCGATCAGGGCCGCGCGTTCGGCATTGATCGCCTCATAGCGAAGCTGGCGAAACGCGTCGCCCGTCTCCGCCGAGCACTCGGGATCCACCGGCGCGTCGGGGGCGAAGCGCCGTCGCCGACGGTGATACTGCTCCCGCAAGCGCTCGAGATGGTCCGCCCGGGGCCATGGGGCTCCGTTCAATTCGTCCAGGCGCCCCAGCGCGGCCGCCGCGGCGCGTTCTCGCGCGAGCATTTCCTCGCGCTCGAACGTCTCATCGTCGTCCATCCGCAACGCCTTGATGATCGGCATCAACGACAAGCCCTGCAGGACCAGCGTCACGAGGATCACCGTGAAGCTGATTAAGATGATCTCTGCGCGCATGGGGACATGCAGCGGCAGGGCGAGGGCAGCTGCAAGCGTCACGATGCCCCGCATGCCCGTCCAGCCGATCACCAGCAGCGGACGCCAGCCCGGCCAAGGATCGCGGGCGCGCAGCGAGGGGCTCAGCCACCGCGGGAGGGCCGCGGCCAGCGGCACCCACGCCAGCCGAATCACGATCGCCGTCAGACTCACCCAGCCGCCGACCAAGATGATCGCCCCGAGCCTGCCCGGCGGCACGGCCTCTCGCAGCGCGCCCAGCTGCAGGCCGATCAGAATGAAGATAAAGCTGTTCAGCACGAACACCAGCAATTCCCACACCGCCCGCCCGTGCAGCCTGGTGACCGGAGACACCGCGGCGCTGAAATGGCGGCGCAGATACAGACCGCCCGTCACACACGCCAAGACGGCGGATGCTTCCGCCACTTCTCCCAGCACCCAAGCCACGTACGGGGCGAGCAGCGTGATGGCGATGTGGACGACGCTCTCCTCGGTGGCGCACAGCGCCCAGCGCGTCAGGAGCGCGACGGTGAGCCCAATGGCGGTCCCCATCACGGCGGCATAGGCGAACAGCAGCACCGTGTAGCCCGGGTCGAATAAGGCGCCGATCGACACCCCCACGGCGGTCCGGTACAGGATCAGCGCCGTCGCGTCGTTGACCAGACTTTCGCCCTCCAGGATGGTGACGACGCGCCGGGGGATGCGCAGCCGTCTGCCGATTGCGGTGGCCGACACGGCATCGGGCGGTGAGACGATGGCGCCCAACGCGACGGCCTCGGCCCAGCCCAAGCCCGGCAACAGCAGGCGTGCCACGACGGCCACCGCCGCACTCGTGGTCAACACCAGTCCCACGGCCAGCAAGGAGATGGGCCGGACGTTCGCGCGAAATTCCCGCCAGGAGGTGAAATACGCGGCCGCCCAGAGGATGGGTGGCAAGAAGACGAGAAACACCAGGTCGGGACTCAGAATGACGGTCGGCGCTCCGGGCAGCAGACTCAACGCCAGCCCGCCGAGCACCAAGAGAATCGGATATGGCAGGGCGATCTTGTTGGCCAGCGTCGTAAGGGCGAGCGCGACGCCGAGGAGCAGGATGACGATCTCCAGTTGGTGCAGGCCTTCCATTGGACGTCGTCACGCGCGGAGCGCGGGGCTGCTCGTTGCTCTCGCGCACACCGCCACCGTTGCGTAATACACGGCCCAATTATTCCGATCCTCCGCGAAACGGCAGTACGCGTCGAGGTCCGCCGTGCTGACGACGCCCGTGGCCAGGTACTTCTCCCGCAATTGTAGAGCCGACAGGCGCATCATGCGCGCTATCCCGGATCCACCAGGACACAGCGGGACATCCTGCTCCACGGACACGTCCGTCAATCCACGCCGTTGCAGCCGGGCGGGTAGCGTAAGTCCCAGTGCGTAATCCATCCCGAGCGTCTCGTACATCGCCCGGATCGCCTGGTTCACGCGCGTCACCGCCGCCATGAGGGCTGGATCTCCGGCCGCAGGACGGGAAGCCGAGAAATCGGGTTCCTCCAGCAGCAGCCATCCTCCGGGCTTCAGAGAGGCTAGCATCGCAGACAACGCACGCTCGACGTCGGGGACGTGAATCAGGACATAGCGGGCATGCACGAGATCAAAGCAGGCCTGCTGAAGCGGGACCGAGCAGATGTCCCCCTCCAGAATCTGTACGTGCCGGGGATGCGGTCCGGGGAGAAACCTCGTGGAGACGTCCACGCCGCATACCAAGCCGGTGGGGCCCACGGCATCAGCCATCCAGTGCAGCAGGGACCCCGCCCCGGGACCGACTTCGAGGCACGACCAGCCGGCGCCCAACCCGGTGGCGGACAAGCGACGCCGGCTGGCCGGATCGCACTCCGTTTCGATCATGCGGAGCCGCGTCAACTCGGGCTGGTCTTCGGTGTGATGAAAGACGTAGGCGGGTTCGTCCATGTTCTTGTCTGGTCTCAATGCTAGGCGACGCGCTGGCGAGTATAGAGAACGGGGCTCTGTGAGAAAAGGGGCGATCAAGGGCTTGCACCACCGGCCTTTCCTCGTGGCCGTACAAGTCATACAATAATTATGAGGAAGTCGAGGGCACAATCGGACGGGAACGCGCCCACCTCCCTTGACTCTCCAGAAGGGAGGATTATTGTTGCTCGCAGGCGGCCGCCGAGCCCTTCGCCGCCTTCGCGAATGGTATGGCCAATATCCCGTTCACACGGCACATCCGTAAGGAAGTCCGTGAGCTCATCAGCGCCCACGAGCGCCTGCAGGGGCTCTTGGCTCAAGGGGAGCGGCTCAGTGACGACGAAGCCGGGATGGTGAGACTATCCGCTACGGACCTGCTGACGATCCTCACGCCTCCCCTGCGCCATGACGAAGCGAGATCGGACGCATGAGCACGATGACACCACGACGTCGTATCGAGGGCTCTATCCTCCTGGCACTCTTGATGGCGGCTTGCGGCACCGCGGTGTTCGCCGCGGAAAGCCGGCTGCCACGCGCGGTCGACCAAGCCCGGCTCGGTACGGCGATGACCGAGTTGGTCCGGCAGCATATCATCCCGGCGGGGCTCACCTCCGATCGCGTGCAAAGCCGCGCCATCGTGCTGCCGGCAGGCGAGGCGTTCATCAGCCGGCTGGAGTATCGCTTCTATCGCGGCGTCCTCTACGAGCAGGCGATGTACTACAAGCGGGACCGGGTCCCCTCCGGCTACGCCGGGCTCGTGCAGCGTCTCCGACAGGAATATGGGGCGCCGGCCGTCGAGGGCGCCCGTGATCTAGACGAAGATCGGGATGTCGTCTGGCTTGAGCAGGCCGAGTGGCGTGACAAGGACACGCGGCTGACGGTGGCCGACATCCACCGGCGGAAAGCCGGCCGCGACCATCGGGAGTTGGTGCTGACCATCACCGACCTCTCGCTCGATGCGCAGCGACGGCAAGCCGAAGAACGACAGGCCTCCCCGACGGAACCCTCGGTGCTGGCCCCGATCTCCGACGCAGTGCTTCCGACCCGCGGGCCTCAGGAAGGCCGCAGTACGTGAGCCCGCCCTTCCACGGACGACGTTTACGGGGTCACCACCTTGCGCGTCTGCATCGGCACGTCGACGACGTGTTCCGTCAACGCGGGGTGGTGCTGTTCCACGCGAGCCAGGGTCTCGGCTCGTGAATTCCCGATGGTGAACTGATACCCCTTGCCGCGCGACAGATAGTGCGGCACATGCAGCTCGAGACGACCCACATAGCGCACTTCTCCGGCCTCGACCGATATCACCACGTCCAGGTCCCCGCCTAAGCCGGCCAATCCGGTATCCCGGAACGCGCGGATGAGATAGGCTCCGGGCGGCAGCATGGAGACGAAGGCCTTCTCTTCCTCCGCTCTCGTCAAGAGATCATACTTCTTGGCGGTGAAGTGGTTGCCGTACGGGTCATCGGGCTGAATCCGAACGATCTCGAACTTGTAGGTCCGGCTGCCTGCCTTGCGAGCCAAATGGAACCCGCTGCTCTCGTCGTGCTCCGGCAGCACGAGCACGGACCCGATGACCACTCCGCGTTCCGGAGTCGGCCGGACCGGCTCCGGGCTCATGTCAAAGGAGGCGGCACAGGCGGCGGAGAAGAGCAGCGCTCCGCTGAGCAGACAGCGGGACCACGGAGAACGAGTGCGTCCGGTCACGAGTCCTCCCTGAAGCAAGACGGGCGGGCCAGGCTAACGCCTGGCCCGGATGTATGTCAACGAAGTGTCGCCGTGGTCAAGAGAGACAGTAAGAAGAATTTCTCAGTCTTTGGAGGCGAACGCTATATAATAGGACTCCATGATCGGCCCCGAGGAGAACGTGTGAAGCCCGCCGGATGTGTGCCCCTGTCGGTGATTGCAATCGCATGCTGTCTCGGCGGATGCGTCGAGACGGCCGATATGCTTGACGCCGCATTGATGAGGCCGGTGCTTAAGGAGGATTTTGAAACGCCGGCGGTGACGGAGACCCAGACCATTGGGGCAGGTCACGCCCTGCAGACCGACTCGGCTGTCTGGGACGTCATGGCCGGACAGCTTCAGCTGTTCAATGCGCAAGCCCGTCCGGAGATGCCCGCCTTCAATGGAACGCAGGCCGTGCACTTGACCAGCTCGGCAGAGCCGGCGCTGCTGGCGGTGCGGTTTCCGACCACCCCCGGACAGGAGTACACCCTGGCGTTCCATTATGCCCATCAGACCGTCCCAGAAAATCGGCACACTCGCGCTCGGGTCGAAGTCATCGGCGCCGGCGCGACGCTGTTGGAAGCGGAATATGGGCCGGACGATCCTACCTTTCGTCACTATCGCCGGTATAGCGGAAACTTCATCGCCGACCACGACCACACCACGCTGCGCTTCACCGCTCCGATGGGCGCGACCGGGCTGACCTTGGATGGTATCGCGGTGCTCGCGGTGCCCCCTCCCCTGCCGATTCCGCCTCCGCCGCAGGTGCGGTAACGCCGCCCTCAGTGAAGATGGACGCCCTCCGGGACTGAGGGGATCTGATTCGGATCCACATGCGCCCAAACCCCATCATGTTTCCCGCTGAGTCCCCATCCCCGGACGTAGATCAGTGACAGCACCGGTTCCGAACGCTGTTGGCCAATCACGCGGCCGACGACGGTCATGCGGGCCCAGTGCCGATACACCGGCGGCAACTGGTTGCTCTGGACCATGACCCAGTAGGATCCCGCCTCCGGACCAGAGGAATCCGCAGGGCGATGAGGGATGTAATCTTGGTCGAGTGGACGGTTCTTGACTCGCAGCATCACGTAATTGTCGGCGCGTTCCTCTTCGATGATGGTCCCACCCAAGAGGACGACCTTGCGGTCGTATTGTTCGGGATGGGTCGTCAGCTTGGTGAGCGTCGCGTCGGGCTCCGCCATGCGCAGATAGTAGCGGGGGATGGTTGAGCAGGCAGGCAGGAGCAGGAGGGCGATGAGCGTCAACGCCGCTCGCGGGAACAAACGGCCAGGTCGGTTCATGAACGAAATCCTTTCGTCGGCGTCGTCTCGATCCGAGATGGAACTCGGGTCACGCAGCATGCCTGTGCACATGCATGATTGTCCAGAGGCGACCGTTCCAGGCCCGGGTGAACCGAGGGGGAATGCGTCACGGGCGGAGGCAACGCTGACCGCCCATTCCATCCGGCACGCAGCGAACGGCTCCGGAATCGCCGGGGGCTACCGGGGCTGGAATGGTATAGGCGGGTACCGGACGATCCGGCGGACCGGGACGGGTGATCACGGGCGGTGTCCACTGCACCGCCGGCGGTTTGTCTAGTTTCAAGGCGGAAGGCGGTGCGGCCGGTGCCGGCGCAGTGGACACCTGCGGCTCACGGCTCTCCTCGTCGGCGTCCGAAGTGGATCGCGGACCTTCGGGAAACTCCGGCGCTTCGCGAGGCCGGTGCAGGTCGCGCTGCATGGCGCGGATGGCCTCGAGATTCTTCTCGGCATCCGTCTGTTGTTCCAGATCCATGATCTCAGCCGCCGGGCCGACCCGCAGCACGGCGCAGCCCGCCGTGACCGACACAACTAGCACCGCAAGCAGGCCGAGGCGTGATGCTCGCATGGGCGTAGTGTACCCCAGCGCCCGACGAAATGCGCCCTCCGCGTCGTCAACGGACCGCGCGGGTCAGCACGTTTTCGTCCATGTGGTGGAAGAGGTCTGACCGGCCCGGCATGCGAAGCTGCGTGTCCTCCCTGTAGTGAAACTTGTCCCGATGCAGGAAGGAGAGAGTCAATTCGTACCGCATCGTCTTGAACTCCTTGTCGAGGAAGAGGTTCGAGCAGATGCCGTACGTCTCGGATCCCGCGGTTGCGGTTACGGTGAAGGCCGTCGCGTCCGGCTCGACTGGTCCTCCTGCGATCACGGCCACGCCGCGCGGCACGATGAAGCAGCGGAGCACGTGCCTGGCGCCGGGATCCCACAGCCAGTACCCCACCTCCTCATGCATCGGCTCCGTTTCCCCCAACCGCCAGACCATGGTGGCGTACCGGAGCCCATATAAGACCTGTTCGTGGTTTCGCACGGCGCCGATGGGCTCGAACGTCATGCGCTCCCGGAACTTGTTGTACTCGGTCTGCCGATCGTCCGACGGCGCGACGTCCTCTCCCTTCTCGCCTTCCCAGATGCCGGCGAGCGGCGACAGCGGCCCCAATGGTCTCAAGATATCCGACTCCATGTACGCTCCTTCCAAGGCGGCGCTACGATGCCCGACGCGCCGCGTCCACGCTCCAGATTCCTGAACCCTGTGACGAAATGTACAAAAAGACAAAACAATAGAGCGCGGCCAATTCCCCCATGTTCTGAATCGGCAACAGCGCTTGCGTTCCGTGGGCCATCCAATACGCGAACGCCATGAGGCCGCTCGCGAGGAACGCAGCCCATCCGGCAAACAGCCCGATCATCACCAGCGTGCCGCCGACGAGCTCGATCGGACCCGCGATGGCGATGACGAAGGCCGGCACTTGCGGCGGGGGCGGCATGGGGATGCTCAACAGTTTCTGAGTGCCGTGCCATAGGAACAGGAAGCCGCTCACGATTCGCAGCAGAGCGTAGGTCTGAGCGGAATAGGCGCGCATGAAGGACGGCATAGTTCCTCCTGGCTAAAAGGTGGCTGGACGCGATGCCGCAGAGGGTAATGGCTTAATGGGAAGCTGTCAATGACTGCGGCGGGTTCAGAACGGCGTGACCACCAGGCGCAGGATTCCGGACACGTTGTCGGCCTGGGCTGCCGGCGCCACATGATTGATCTGGCGGTTGAAGCCCGCTTCGAAGGCGAGAAGCGTGGCCCAGTCGGGCGACTGCTGGAGGTCCCACGCGAGCAGGCCGGTGCCTCCTACGGTTTCCAAGTCGATGAGGCGGTCGCTGGACCGCATTCCCGAATAATTTCCGGTCGCACTGATGAGGAGCCGCTGGCTCTGCCGGTAGTTCATCGCGAGAGACAGTGACGGTGCGTCGATGCGGGCGCCGGTCCACTCCTGATGTTCCGCACGGTATTCGACGGTGGGCGCGATGGTCAGCGTGGTGAAGGGACGGAAGGCGGCCGTGGCCGTCTGGGTCGTCGCCCGGCTTTCGGCGCCGCTATGCACGGCGTCGTTGAGGAGACTGTAGCTCGACGCCAACCGGGCGCTCCAGAGTGGCGCCGTGTAGCCGAGCGCGGCTTCCAGGGTCTGATCGTCCTGGTTCTGCGGTGTGCCGCCGGCCGGCTGCTGCATGGTGGTCGTCTTTTGCTGGTACGTCACAGAGAGCAGAGGCCAGGCCGCCTTCTGCCACGAAAGCCCGAGGCGCCGGTACTGTTGTTCCGTGCGGGGACGCAATGGATCGGCAGCGACGTTGGTCCATTGCTCTCCGACGGCGCTGCTCAGCGTGGCCCGCCCCTGCCTCCACTCGCTCCAGAATTCCTTATAGGCCTGATTGGAGCCGTCATAAAAGTCCTGGCCCGCGCTGCGATACCGCACGCCGTAACGGAGGGAACCGGTGGTCGCGCTCAGCCCCAGGCGCATCATGCGCGAAGCGGCGTCGTCAGCTGCCCGACCCGGAATGCGTCCGTCCAACCCGTCGAATCGTTGTGAATTGCTGGAGAGCTCGGTCTCCGTGGAGACGATGCCGTTCAGCCAGGTGGTCGTCGCGAGGAGTCCTTCCGTCCGGGAAGGGGTCAGATCACGTGGCAAGTCGCGCACGCTCGCCGGTGTACTGGGGATCGTATACGAGGTCGGGGTCAGGGTGGCTTGGTACCCCCCACGCCGTGCAGGCTTGGGGCTCGACTGCCAGTCGAGTGACGAGAACCACGAGGCCCATCGCGGGGAAAGGGGGGTGGATTGCTGTTCACCGGCCCAAACAGGAGCCGTGAATCCGAACAACACGCACAGAAAAATCAGATACATAGCTCGCGATCTACGTTGGTGCCAATCACAAGCGGCGCGTGTGGTCCGATATTACTCAGGCGACCATCGGCCTTCAACGGCGGGAGGTAAGAGCGGGGTAAAAAATGCGTAACATTTTCTTAATGTGCACAAGGACGGACGCGGAGGATGGAGGGGAGCTCTCAATTGGCCGGTTTCCGAGGCATGGTTCTCCTAGGGCCCAATGTTTGCACTCGACTGTCAGATGGGGATCGGAAAAGGCGCGTGGCTCTCCCCAACGAGCCTGGCTGGAGGTGTCCTATGCCCCTCCGTCGGCAGGAGATTAGAGACCTGGTTGCAGCCTGTGAAGTGATTCAAGGATTTCTGGCTCAAGGACACAGATACACTGACGACGAGCGTGCGCTCATCGAATATTGTGTCCATGATCTCGTGCGGCAACTCCATGCCAGCCATTCGGCCTGAGGCCAAGCCGCCCCTTCATCTCATCGGCAGGCGGTGCTTGCCTCGCGGGTCTACAGGAGTGAGGGCAGGCTCTCCGTCAAGCAAACGGCGTTCCCCTCCCCATTTGGAATGCGACCACTGATCCACGTGCCCCCGCCATGCCACCGGCCGAGCGCCGAGCTAACGGGCGGGCTCCAGCCGCTTCCGCATCTCGTCCAGATGCTGGCGGGAGGCCTGCCACCGGCTTTGCAGGCGCTGGTATAGCTCGTCGAGCTGCCGCTGCTGCTCCGAGGACAGTAGCGCCTTGAGGTCGGTCATGCTCTGCGCCAGGATGCGATCGATCTCGGATTGCTGGGTGAGCCGCAATTCCAGCAGCGCGACGTGCGCCCGCGTGACGATCGGCTCCACTTGCGCCTGTTGCGCCGGCGACAACGACAGGTGGTCCGTGAGACGCTTCATGATGCGCTCATGCTGCGCAGCGGCGCCCCGCGACTGGGACGCCCGCGCGAGATCGTGAAACACATGGGCTCCCGTGACACCGGTCGCGACCCCGGCGCCGAATAACACGATCAGCCCCACCCACAGTTTCATCCGAGACATGCGCCCTCCTCTTCCGCCTCAGTCCTCGACGAACCACGCCGCGATTTCGATCTCGTCCCCGAAGAATACAGGGATGTCGCGGGCCGGCCCGCCTGCGACACCGCCCCATACCATGACCACGACGGCCGCCGCGGCGGCCGCGAAGGCGGCTGTGCGCCAGACCAGCTGATCGAAACCCGCGAATGGATCGTACGGCTGCTTGTCCGCGGCGCGGCGGATGTCCTGCATCACCCGTGCAGCCAGCGAAGGCCGCACCGGCCGTTCACCCCGCGCGCGGTAGGCTTCGGCCAGCGCACGCTCCACTCGAGCCATTTTGTCTTCACGCTCCAACGTCATGCTGTTCCCTCATATGCTCGCTCAACAACGCGCGCAGGGCGCGCCGCGCCCGGTGCGCCCGGACCTTGACGGTGACCACGCTCCACCCCAGCAGCTCCGCAGCCTCCTTGACCGACCGGCCGTCCAGATGGACCAGCGTCAGCACCGCCCGGTTCGGCGGCGAGAGCTGGTTGAGCGCCCACTCGAGCACCGCGACCGCCTCTCGCCTCCGCGCCTGGTCGTGAAATTCCCGTTCGGAGCGTGCCGACAGGACCTGATCCATCCACCGCTGATGATCGTCCGTCAGGGCGCTGACCGGCACGTCCTCGCGGGCCTTGTTCCTCCAGAAGTCGTAGCAGGCACGCACCGCGATGCCTGCCAGCCAGCGCTCGAACGGGACCTCACCGGAAAACTGGGCGAGGCTGAAGTATGCTCGGACGAAGACATCCTGCACGATCTCGTCAGCGTGCTCGGACGGCACCCGCCGCCCCACGATGCGGGCGACCGCGCTCTGATGCCGGCGGACGAGGTCCGCGTACCGATCGACCTCCCCGTGGCGGATGCGACGGAGCAGTTCCCCTTCCTCGAGATGTCCGTCGTCACCACGCCATTGGTCGGTCATCGATGCCCACGTTCCCCGAAGTGGAAACGATCCGCGCACGGTCGCGTGGTGCATCATACAACGTCCTGCCCATCAGGGCGTCACCGGCGCGGGCTTTTTACCCTTACCCGGCCGAGGTTTCGTCCAGCACCTCGGCGAGCTCGTGGTCTGGGCTCTCTAGGCTGTCGTCGACGGCTGCCACGTCACCGCTCTGCGCACTGGGGGAGCGGCTCCCGTGATGCCGCTGTTGCCACAGGCCCTTCAGCTTGGCTCGTTGTTCCGGGGTCAAGACGCCCAGCAGATCGCGGCGCGCCTTGATGGTCGCGATGCGGGCTGCAGCCTCAAGCCCCTTTTCCTCTTTCACCTTTGCTTCGATGGCGGACAACTGTGCCTGCTCATCCCACAAGAGCGACCGCAACTCGCGCTTGCTGATCCGCACGTCCGCGTCAGCGCGGATGGCGGCCCGATCAGCTTCGAGCGCCGCGGAGCGCAGCTTGCCGACCTGCTCGTCGGTGAGCTGCAGGTCCTGTTTGTGTTTGAGCAGATGCCGAAGCAGATGCGCTCCCGGTGTGCCGTGCCCATGCCCGCCGTGACGGGACATAGAGTGGTGGGTGCCGCCGTGTCGATAGCCGCCGTCCGCCCAGGCCACGGGGGCCACGAGCAAGGCGCCGAGCGCAACGCCGAGGGTAAGAGACCGGTACTGCTTCATGACAACCTCCTTTCAGATGGTGAAACGAGGAGCCCGCGTGGCTCCCTGTTCTATCAGTCGGTCGCGGGGGAAGAAAGGTTACAGGAACACGGCGGTGACTGGCTGGAGAGAGCGTGATTCTACAGGGTGTCGGTCGGCTCCAGCGGCCGGAAGTCGTTGAGACCATTGGAGGATACCCCTGAGGGACCAAGGCAAAGCCCTAGTCGGCGATAGGTCCGTCGGCCTCTACACAGCCATCAGCGACTCGATTATGTACAATTTTGAGCCGGCCTTCTCGCCCGGTTCCTCAGGAGGCGTCCCATGTCGGTGCAGCGCCAGGAAATCAAGTCACTGATCGTCGCGTGCGAACGGATTCATGCCTTTCTGGCTGAAGGTCACCAGTACACCGACGACGAACAGGCGGTGATGGATTTTTGTGTGAGCGAATTGCAGAGCCGGCTGCGCGAGATCCGCCGGACGGGAGATCGGCCTGCGGAGGACCCGTCTCCCGACAGCACACTCAGAGCCAGCGTCTCACGCGGCTGGCATACGCCGTGAACTCGTCTCGGAACA
>JBDZVU010000102.1:0-9847 GCA_040255845.1 Nitrospiraceae bacterium
ACTATGCACGGCCGTACGTCGGCAATGCCCTCACCTGCAGCAACTGCCATTTGGATGCGGGGCTGAATCCCAACGCCGCGTCGTTCGTCGGCTTGAGCGTCGTGTATCCGGAGTACCGCGCACGGGCGGACCGGCGCATGAGCCTGGCGGACCGCATCAACGAGTGCTTCGAGCGCAGCATGAACGGCCGCCCCTTGCCGCCGGACAGTTCGAAGCTCCAGGCGGTCGTCGCCTACATCGAGTGGCTCTCGCAGAATGTGCCGCGCCACAGCACCGTGCCGTGGCGCGGGATCCCTCGCATCTCGGCCCCGCGTCCTCCCGATCCGACATTGGGCAAGTCGGTCTTTGCGACGAAATGCGCGGTCTGCCATGGCTCGGACGGGCAAGGCGGGATGGCGGCACCTCCGCTCTGGGGGCCTCGGTCGTACAACATTGCGGCCGGCATGGCCCGAGCCAGCGTGGCGGCTTCTTTCATCAAAGCCAACATGCCGCGGGGATGGGGGTGGTCCGTGAGCGATGCCGAAGCTTACGACGTGGCCGCTTACATCAACCAGCAGCCGCGCCCGGATTATCCGGGGAAGGAGCATGACTGGCCGAAGGGTGGAAAACCGGATGATGCACCGTATTGATGGCGAATCTTCAATGTGAGTCATTCGTAATGAAAACCACTGGTGTGACGCAGAGCATGTGCGAAGGGACGACCAGTACGGCTGAAGCCGTGAAGCCGGTCTTGGCGCCATGGGCCGGCGGAGTGGGAATCGGGCTGGTGTTGATCATCGCTGTGGCTCTGGTGCAGCCTATCGGCGTCTCGACCCAATACGTCGTGTTCGACGGAGTGCTCCTGCACACGCTGTTCCCGGACGTGGCGGAACGCAGCCCGTACCTGGCCGACGCAGCCGAAGGGTGGACGCTGGAAACCTACGAATTCGCCTTCGTGGTCGGCATCCCGCTCGGTGCCTTTCTCGCCGCCTGGGCCACGAGGCGCTTCAGTACGAGAGTGGTCCCGCGGGAATGGTCCCTGCGGTTTGGAGAGTCGCCGGTCCGGCGCCTCGTCTGGTCCTTTCTCGGAGGCGTGTTGCTGCTGTTCGGCGCCCGGTTCGGAGGCGGCTGCACGTCAGGCCACATGATCAGCGGCGTCTCGCAATTGGCGGTCAGTTCCCTGTTGTTCTCGGCGGCCCTGTTCGCCAGCGCGGTCCTGACGGCGCGTTGGCTCTACGGCGAGGGGCGGCGGTCATGATGGTGTTGCTGGGATTGGCGTTGGGTGCGGCGTTCGGCGCGGTCCTTCAACTGTCCGGGGCGTCCAGCCACACGAAGATCATCAACGCGCTGCGGCTGCGGGACTGGACCATCATGAAATTGATCTTGACCGCCATCGGCGTCGGCCTGATCGGCGTCCACCTGTTGGATGCCGCGGGGGCGGCGCATATGATGGTGAAGGAGGTGTACCTTCCCGGGGTGGTGATCGCCGGACTCATGTTCGGCGTGGGCTTCGCTGTGTCCGGCTACTGTCCCGGCACGGCCCTCGCGGCGGCGGCCGAAGGGAAGCCCGACGCCTGGATGACGATCCTGGGCGGACTGCTCGGGGCCGCCCTGTTCGCATTCCTGATGCCAAGTTTGGAAACCCTGCTGTTTTCGCTGGGCCGGCTCGGTCCGCTGACGTTCCACGGTCTCTTGCAGGTGCCGGGTTGGATGATCGCGCTGCCGATGAGCGTGCTCTGCTTTTGGGCCGCCATGCGGCTTTCCGCCAGGGAGAAGACATCAGCATGACACTGTCGGTCCGCTATCGCGGAGGCGCGCGCTACGACATCACGAGCGGCCTGCATCGCGTCGTGACGGATCAGCCGGAGGAGGATGGAGGCCGGGACGAAGGCATGAGCCCCGTCGAGCTGTTCGTCGGCTCCGTGGCCAGTTGCGTCGGCTATTTCGTCGGGCGGTATTGTGCGCGGCATCATATCCCGTGCGAAGGGCTGCGCATCGACGCCGACTGGACGATGGTCGAGAAACCGCATCGCGTGGGAGAGATCGCGATCGCCATCCATCTTGCGTACCCGCTGACCCCCGAACAGCAGGAACGACTCCTCAAAGTGGCGCACGGCTGCACGGTGCACCAGTCCATCGCCGTGGCGCCGTCCGTCTCCATCGTCGTCCGGCAGGAGGGCGATGCTCGGGAGGCTGCGCAATGATCCGACCGTCGAGGCGTGGATTCCTGGCCGGGATCGTGCGCGGAATGGCGGGCAGCGTGCTGCTGCCTTCATCTCGCCGGGCGGTCGCCGCCGAAGAGGGAGCGGCACCCGTGGAGACCGGTCCGCTCACGGCCCGTGTGACCAGGCCCTACGACGCCGAGACGCCGGTCCGTGAATTTGCGTCCTATCTCACCCCGACGCACCGGTTCTTTGTCCGCAGTCATTTCGGCCCTCCTCCCCCGGAGGCGCTCTCGGAGGATCGGTGGAGGCTCCGGATCGACGGCCTGGTGAAGGGGCCGCAGGAATTTCGCCTTGCCGAGCTGCGCACGATGGACGCGGCCACGATCACGGCCGTCGTGCAATGCAGCGGCAACGGCCGGACGTTCTACCGGCCGCGAGTGCCGGGCGTGCAATGGGAACGGGGCGCGGTGGGGAACGCCGAGTGGACGGGGGTGCGGCTGCGTGATCTCTTGCGACGCTGCGGGGTGAAGCCGGATGCGAGACATGTACGGTTCCGGGGCGCCGACCGTCCCGTCGTCGAGAAAGTGCCGCTCTTCGTGCGCAGCGTCCCGATCGAGAAGGCGCTGCATCCCGATACCCTTCTGGCCTACGAAATGAACGGGCGTCCGCTGCCGCTGCTCCATGGAGCGCCCCTCCGCGTCATCACTCCAGGTTGGATGGCGGATGCCTGCATCAAGTGGCTGACGGACATCACGGTGCAGGAAGAAGAAGCGCAGGGCTACTACATGCAGACGGCCTACCGTGTGCCGGTCCATCCCGTGGAACCGGGGCACGTCGGCACCGTGCCGTCGACGCCTGTGGAACGAATGGTCGTGAAGTCGCTCATCGCGGTGCCGCAGCAGGGAGAGAGGCTTCAGGCTGGACGGGTCACCGTTCAAGGTGTCGCCTGGAGCGGGGAAGCGCGCATCGTGGCAGTGGAGGTGTCGATCGACGGAGGAGCCCGCTGGGAAGCGGCGCGGCTCACGGGCGAGGACAGGCCCCATGCCTGGCGTCAATGGCAATGGCAGTGGAAGGCTGCGCCCGGCCAATACACCATTGTCTGCCGCGCGACCGATTCGAACGGCGACTCCCAGCCGGCCACGAGCGTCTGGAACCCCAGCGGCTTCTTGTGGAACGGCTGGGACCGGGTGTCGGTGGAGATCTCGGCATGAGCAGGCTGCGCTCGCTGCTTCTCGGCTACGTGCTTCTTTCGGGTGCAGCGTGGTGGACGGGGACCGTCGGGGCGGAGGAGGACAATGAAATGACGCTGGCGGATGGGCTCGCGCCGCAAGCCGAAGGTTTGATCGTCGCGCGCTGCTCGGTTTGTCACAGTCCTGATCTCATTACACAACAGCGCCTGCCGGAAGACCGGTGGCGGGCGACCGTCGAGAAGATGGTCAACTGGGGAGCCGAAATTTCGAGCGAAGAAGCCGCGCTGCTCGTGCGGTATTTGTCGGCGCGATATCACCCCGGCGCCCCAGACCGGTTGCCGCCGCTCGATCTTGGAGGACCGCAGCATCAGCCGCTTGCCGAGGCGGCGAGTGAAGGGCCGCTCGTCGGGATTGCCGGTCGCGGCGCGGCCATCTTTGCCCACAACTGCCAGGCGTGCCACGGAGCGGGAGCGATGGGCGGAATGGGACCGAAGCTCGCACAGAATCCGATTCTCAAACATGAAGATTTGTTCTGGGAGACGGTGCTACATGGTCGCGGACCGATGCCGGCCTGGGGTTCCGCGTTGAGCCATCAGGACATTGCCGACATTCACGCCTGGCTGACCCAGCAATGAAACGCGAACGACGAGAGACGAGGTACGAACCACTGGATTCGCCCAACAAACCCAGGGAGAAGTCATGCCATTCAAGCGTCTTCTGTTGATCGGAATCACTGTGAGCGCGCTCATCGGCCTGATGTCGGTTCCGCGCCTCTTGTTCGGCGCGGACCAGCCGCGCGCAAAGGAATTGCTTGTGCAGGCCTGCGTCTCGTGTCATCGCCTGGAAGGGCAGGCCGAATCTCGGTTCAACTTGCGGGCGCCGGATCTGATTTGGGCCGGGAGCAAGTACCAGCGGTCATGGCTGATCCGGTGGCTCACGGGCAAGGAAGCGCCGCTCTATGCGAAGGGGTATCGCTGGGACCTCAGCGAAGGGCCGATGAAACACCCGGTCGTCACGGAGGCCGAGGCGGAGGCCCTTGCCGACTATTTCGAGAAACACAACAAGGACCCGCGGGTGAAGGCCGGCGCGTTCGACGTCACCAAGGTCAGCAAGTTCGAAGCCACCTTCGGCGCCGCCGCCTACAAAGCACACGCGTGCCTGGGCTGTCATACGGTCGAGGAGAACGGCAACCTAATCGGCGGCCCGCAAAGCACCGCGCTTCAGAAGGCCGGTCAGCGCTACAACATGGACTGGCTCTATCGTTTCGGCCAGAACCCGCAGGATTTCATCATTCATACGGGGGAGTTTCTCGCCGACGCCACCGACCCGCAGCTGCGCGCGGTGATCGGATACTTGGCGACGCAGGGCGTCCCAGGCTTCACGTACTATGAACCGTGGACCAGTCAGGAATTTGCCAACGCCAGCGTGGACCGGGGCCGGGTGCTGTACAAGCAGTACTGCGCGCAATGCCATGGATTCACCGGACAGGGCGACGGTCCGGCGGCATCCGGTCTGGATCCCAAGCCGGCGATCCACGCCAATATTCCCTTTGAGAAGTTGCCCACCGAGTATTTGTACAATGTCATCAATCACGGTGGCGTGGCGATGGGGAAATCGCCGAGCATGCCGTATTGGGGTTTGACCATTGGCCAGCAAGGCGTGGCCGACGTGATGGCGTACCTGAAGGCGACCTTCAAGGGTGCGCCTGACGCGGCGGCGACGGTCGGCGGGCCGTCGGGCGTCTGTCCGCAGCCGCGGAAGACGGTAAAGGCGCCGGCGGAATTCCTGTCGAAGACCAATCCGTTGCCGCATTCTTCCGGCATGGTCGAGGCGGGCAAGGCGCTCTTCCTCCAGTCCGCCAAGCCGGTGGCGTGCGCGCTCTGCCACGGCAACCAAGGCGACGGTCAGGGCGTGATGGGAGCGGCCCTGATTCCGCAGCCACGCAACTTTACTTGCGGGACGATGATGAAGGACATCCCGGACGGGCAGCTGTTCTGGGTCATCAAGAACGGCTCACCCGGCACCGGGATGATGTCGTTCGCCGGCTTGCCCGACGATCAGATATGGCAGCTGATCCATTATATACGGAGCCTGGCGAAGTCGTAATGCGAGGCCCGATCGCTCGACAAAGGCGCTCGACGGTGATCGCTAACGTGCATGTCCGTACGATAAGCTATGAGGCATGGGCGCTTTACTGAATGGAGGCTTCAATGGCCAGCTTCATTATCTCTGGAAGCCGAGGGACGGACGATCCCACGATGGCGACCTTGCCGTTCATGGCGGCCAAGACGGCCAAGGAGCAGGGGCATGACGTCGTGGTCTGGCTGTGGAACGAGGCGGTGTCCCTGGCGCGCAAGGGCACGGCGGACCATGTGACCGGAGTGAATTTGACCCCGTTGAAGGACTTGATTGCGGCTCTGCAGGCCGCCGGCGTGCCGATCTGGGTGTGCGGCGCCTGTGCCGTGGCGAGGCAGATCGGCGGCTCGGACCTGGTGGCCGGCACGGCGATCAAAGGAATGCCGGACTACATCAAGGCCGTGGCGGAGCGGGACCGCAGCGTCTCCTTCTGAGAACGAGGACACAGGTGTGCCATGGCGCATGGCGACGACATGAAACGGCGATCCAAGCTCGACCGGGACCCGGCGGGAGGCGAAGGCGCCGGCTTGGTTGAGGAATTGGAACTCATCCCGACGGCCGTTCCACGGCAGGGCGACGGGTATCTGGCGCGCGGAGACGGCGACCTCTCCGGCGAGCCCCGCTGGCTGACCGAAGACGACCTGCGGCGCATCAATACACGCAAAGGCCTCATCCAGCTGCTTCTGCACCGCTCCGTCGATTTGAGCGAAGTCCGCAAGAGGCTGCTGTATGAGGAAGAGCTCAAGTGCCTGCAAGTCGAACTCGTCCGCCTGCAGCGCTGGGTCCAAAGCACCGGGCAGCGCATCGCCATCCTCGTGGAAGGACGCGACGCGGCCGGCAAAGGAGGCACCATCCGCCGGTTCACCGAGCATTTGAATCCCCGGGCCATGCGCGTGGTGGCGCTGCCCAAGCCCACCGACGAAGAGCGCGGTCAGTGGTATTTCCAGCGCTACATCCGCCAACTGCCCAACAAGGGCGAAATCGTGTTTTTCGACCGGAGCTGGTACAACCGGGCGGTCGTCGAGCCGGTGATGGGTTTCTGCAGCAAGAAGGATCACCAGCGCTTCTTGCAGCAGGTGACGGAATTCGAGCACATGCTGTACGAGGACGGGGTCGTCATCATCAAGTTCTGGTTTTCGATCTCGAAAGCAGAGCAGCTGAGACGCTTCGAGGCTCGGCGGAGCAATCCGCTCAAGCAATGGAAGTTCAGCGCGGTCGACGAAAAGGCGCAGGAATTGTGGGACGACTATACCCGGTACAAGGAAGAAATGTTCAGCAAGACCCACACGACGTTCAGTCCATGGATCATCGTGAAGGCGAACGACAAGCAAGCGGCGCGTCTGGAAAGCCTGCGGTACGTCCTCAATCTGCTGCCCTATAAAGGCAAGGACGAAGCGCGGACCCGGCTTGCGCCAGACCCCAACGTCGTCGCGCGGTACCACCGCGAGATGGTCGAACTGGACCTGTGAGCCGGCGCCGACCTCAAGGAGGATGCATGAGGGCCATTCAACTCGTGAGCCCGGTCGTGATCGCGTTCTGCGTGGGTGTGCCGACCGCCTCGCACGGCGAACGCCACATGATGCAGCCGCGCGTCCCCGCCGACAAATTGGCCGAGGCGCGCGCGCTGACCAACCCGACGCCCGTCTCGCCGGAGACCATCGAGAAGGGCAAGGCGCTCTACCACGGCAAGGGCACCTGCTTTAATTGCCACGGCACGAGCGGCGGTGGCGACGGTCCGGCCGCGGCAGGCCTCGATCCGGCGCCGCGCAATTTCCACCATCACGGCCTCTGGCGGCACCGCACGGAGGGCGAGCTCTTTTGGGTCATCAAGCACGGCTCGCCCGGCACGTCGATGATCGGCTTTGGCGATCTGCTCAGCGACGAGGAGATTTGGTCGGTCATCGAGTACGAGCGGACCTTTGCCGGCGATCATGGCCGCGGAATGGGAGGGCCTCGAGGAATGGACGAGATGGGTCACCGAGGGCCTGGGGGTGGTCCAGGTGGATGCGAGGGAGGACGGTGCGGGCGGTAGCGGCGCGCGATTTGCAGGGATCCGATCTGAGCGTTGTTCCGTAGCGGCGTTCCCCATCCTCGCACGAGCCGCTGAGTATTTTTGCATCAGTTGTTCTTCCACACGAATTCAATCGCCTCCCTAACACACCGTTTTCCCGCCACTCAGCACCGGAGTGCATTGCTAGGATCGAGCAGGCATTGACTTCGCAAGAAGGCAATCAGCGGACGGTAGAACATGAACCCATTTGCGGACAGCTGACTCTTATAGAGGTAACAGGTGTGTGCCCTCATTCATGTAACAGGTAACATTTACAGGAGGCACCTATGACGACCTTAGCGAGACCTGGAGTTCCTGTCGGAGGATTCAAGACGGTGGGGCAGATTCATGCGACCAACGATCTCGTGTTCCGCCGTGATCAAAACGCGATGGGCGTGGCCGTAGAGTTGCTGGCCAGCCATACCCCCGGCGCGCCGGTGATCGACGAGAAGGGAGAGTTTATCGGCTTCGTGAGCGAATTCGACATCCTTCGGGCGCTGCAGGCAGAGAAGGATCTGAACCGCTTGACGGCCGGCGACGTCATGGCCAAGGACCGCTTTGCAGTCACGGAAGAGACGAGCATTGACGAGGCGGTGAGGCTCATGGAGGACAAACGCCTGCTCAATCTTCCGGTCAAGAAGAACGGCAAGGTGGCCTATTCGATTACCCGGCATGATCTGTTGCGGGCCTGGATCGGTCTCGGGATCGATATCGAAAACAGAACCGTGTAAACCGTTCCACTTGTCCCCGGCGCGCCGTCGGCGCGCCGGAACGCATGCCGACAAGGAGGCCGCTATGAGGACCGTCACAGTGGCAGTCAGCAGCGTGGTAGCGGTGTCGCTGCTTCTGGCCGGGTGCACGTCCTGGTATAAGGGCAAACGCCAGCCGGCGCTCCATGCGAACGCCGCGATCGCGGGGCCCGGCATCACGGGAGAAGCGCATCTCTACGAAGAATATGAAGGACGAATCCGGATCAAGCTGAAGGTCCATGGGGACGCATCGAGCAAGCTCACGCCGGGCCTCCACGCCGTGCACATCCATGAAACCGGCAACTGTGAGCCGTTTGCGGCGGCGAAGGGGCACTACGATGGCAACGTCGATCCACAGGTGAATCCGGAGGCGAATGTGAGCCCCGGCCTCGGCAATCACCCCTATCATCTCGGCGATTTGCCGAACCTGTCGGTCAATGACAGCCGGGAGGGCTCCTTGTATACGATCACCAGCCGGGTGACGTTGTCCGAGGGGCTCACCACCCTGTTCGACAAAGACGGCAGCGCTTTCATCATTCATGAGTATGCCGACAGGTACGTGCCCGATCCGCCCACCAAGGATGCGCCGGGTGGACCGCGGATCGCCTGCGGCGTCATCGTGAAGGGGTAACGCTGAAGGAAGGCGTCCAATATCCTGCGGAAGTTGGACCGTCTCATACCCCGGGAGGTGCCTCATGCCATTTCCCATCAGGATCATCACGGCAGCGGGGCTCGCGCTGTGCCTGGTCGGCGTAGGAGCGGCGGCTATCGCCGGCAAGGAGGGGGCCGGTGTGCCGGTCGAAACCGTGGTCGATTACATTCACGCCGTCCTCGCCTCCGACCGCACGTTCTACACCGTTCATGTCGTCGAACGGATGCAGCGGCGAGGCGTGGTCGACGCGTCGGAAGAGTGGCGCTCACAAAGCGCCCTGCCGCTGCCTGCCCAGTTCTTCCAGGAATCCTCGAGTCTGGCGGCGCTGACCGGAGTGGAGGTTCGGTATCGCTTGATCGGACTGCATCCGATCAACAAGCAGAACGGGCCGGCGAGCGAGTTCGAGCGCAAAGGGCTGGAGGCGGTCACGGCTCGGCCGGGTCAACCCTACAAGGGTTATGTCGTCGAAGACGGCAAGAGGCGCTATCAGGCTCTGTATGCGGACCACGCGGTCTCGCCCATCTGCGTCAGTTGCCACAATGCGCATCCCTCCAGTTCCAAGCAAGACTACAAGCTCAACGATGTCCTGGGTGCGGTGTCGATTTCGATCCCGGCACCCCCATGACGGAGAAACGGTCAGTGAACGTCAATATGGATGATTCATCACGTCAAGCGAATGGAGCGCGAAGCATGGTGTCCACCGCCCCGATGCGGTTTTAGAAATGGGCGTTAGATGCGGGTCAATTGAAAGGGGGGCATATGGGGCGGCTCCAGCGACTCCACGTGCGGGTTGGCATCGCCACAGCGGGAAGCTGCCAGGGCGGTGATGGACTATCGAAAGCTGGCGGGGAATCTACGGGAGATGGCCCAGCGGCGGGAATTGGAAGCCGAGGTGTTGGCAAGACAAGCCAACCCTGATCAGGCGA
>JBDZVU010000103.1:0-9559 GCA_040255845.1 Nitrospiraceae bacterium
TCACCTTCCTGACCCTGTATCCCGCGTTCTTCGGTTACCTCTCCAGCATCTTCCGTCCGGTCATGCACATCTATGCGTTGATGTTCGTGGCGGAGAGCGGCACGCTCTACATCTACTATTACGGTTGGGACAAGATGAAGGAGGGTTTCCTGAAGTGGATTCACCTCAGCATGTCGGTCATTTTGAACGTGATCGGCACGGTCCTCATGTTCCTGGCCAACAGCTGGATCGGCTTCATGATGTCGCCCGCTGGCGTCGATGAGCAGGGGCGGTATCTGGGCAATATCTGGCACGTGTTGCATACCGCGCTCTGGAATCCGCTCAACGTCCATCGCATCCTTGGCAACATGGCGTTCGGAGGAGGCGTGGTCGCTGCGTACGCCGCCTACAAGTTCTTAGCCTCCAAGACGGACGAAGATCGGGCGCACTACGACTGGATGGGATACATCGCGATGGCCATCGGCGTCGCGTTCCTGATTCCCCTTCCCTTCGCCGGCTACTGGCTGATGCGCGAAGTCTATGCGTATCGGCAGCAGATGGGTATCACGCTCATGGGCGGCCTGTTGGCGTGGCTCTTCATCATTCAAGCCACCATGATCGGCATTCTCTTCCTGAGCACCAACTACTACCTGTGGCAGGCGTTGGGGCGGATGCGCGGCGCTGAAAAGTATCAGCGCTACATTAAGTACCTGGTCTTTCTGGTGACCTGCGGATTCCTGGTCTTCATCACCCCGCATACGATGGTGATGACCCCGGCCGAGTTGAAGGCCATGGGCGGCCAGCAGCATCCGGTGTTGGGCAACTACGGCGTCATGTCCGCCAAGAATGGCGGCATCAACGTCATCATCACGACCACGGTGTTGAGCTTCGTGTGGTACATGCGGGGCAACAAAGTTTCCACCGTGTCGTGGTCGAAGTTCGGAAACATCTTTATGGGGTGTTTCTTCTTCTTCGCATACGTCAATATCATCTGGCTGGCGATCTATGGGTACTACATTCCAGCCAACGTTCGAGTCGGTCTCTCGGTGCCTCAGGTTGCAACCACCCTGTCCTGTCTTTTCTTCATGTTTGCCCTGAACAGCGCCATGATGAAGGGTGCCAAACAGATGGGTCCCATCGAGTGGGGCAAGATCTCGGCGCGCTCGCAGTACGCGCTGATCATGCTGGCCACGGCGTTCACCTGGATGATGGGCTTGATGGGGTACATTCGCTCATCCGTGCGCTTGTTCTGGCACGTCAATGAGATCATGCGCGACAACTCGCCCTGGGCCTACACGCACACGGTCGGCTTTGCGGCGAATATGATTTCGTTCAACGTGCTGTTCTTCTGGATCAGCATCCTGTTTGTCTTCTGGCTCGGCAGCCTCGGCATGAAGAAGGCGCCGGTCGAAGCCAAGGCGGGTGTGCCGGGGGCAGCACCGCAACCGGCAGGCAGCCACTAATTATCCAAGGATTTTGGTGAGGGGGGCGGCTGGAGCGACGCACACCGGCCGCCCCCTCTAACCGCAGGAGGTTACAACCGTGGTCGATCTGATTAGTCAAGCGTTAGACATAGGGTGGCCTGCGCTAGCCCTGCTGGTAGGCTTGTTGATCTATTTTCAGGTTTCCATTGCTGATCCGGCCGCCAAGAAGCGTGCGACCTTCAAAACGTTCATCGGCATCATTGCTGCGATCATGCTCTTCATGGCGATCGCGAACTACAAGGTAAATTTCTACGGCGAATCCCGCCTCCTCCCTGTGTCGCTCGCGATGGTCACCGCCCTTGCGTTCATGATGGGCATTTATTTCACCAACCTCGCGGCGTTGTTAAAGATCGGCGGATTCATGTTCTTCGTCGCGGCGGCACTGTCCGGTTATGGGAACTGGCTGCCACAGGTCGAAGGCGGATTTCCTCCGAAGGAAGAGAAGCTGAACTTCGATTCCATGACCCCCCAGCAGCTTGCCGATCAAGGTGAGATCATCATCTTCGGCGGCATCGGTAAAAACAAAGAGCAGGGAGCGATCGGGAAGGGGCAGTGTCCGCTGTGCCATGCCTTCCATCAGGGAATGCTCGGTGAGCGTGCGCCTAACCTGCTTGGTCTCCCTGAGCGGGCAGGCAAGGAGCGGTTGGAAGACCCGAAGTATAGCAAGGGCAATCCAGCAGGCCGCAACTACGCCCAGAAGGAAGCGTTCCCTGGAGCTGGAACTGCTGAAAACGGCCAGGAGTACATCGCCGAATCTCATGCCTGTCCCAGCTGCTACGTCGTAGAGGGTTATGGGGTGAAGGGCACCAACGACAAAGAAAGCCCGATGCCCGCGATTCACAAGCCGCCGATCTCACTGAGCCTTCCTGAATTGGCGGCCGTCGATACGTGGTTGTATGTGCGTGAAGGGCTCGAAGCGCCGCCCTATGAAGATATCATCAAGTCTTACGAGAAGTTCATTCCCGAAGCGGATCGTCCAAAGATGCAGGAAGACAAACCTGCCGGACCGGCGAGTGCATTGATGGCAGACGGTTCCGAGCCGGTCGATCAGATTTTTGCCAAGGCCCAGTGTGTGTCGTGCCATACGATACCCGGCATCCCCGGTGCCACCGGAACCATTGGTCCGAAGCTGGTCGAAGGGACGAATGCGCCGCTGCGCATCAAGGATAAAGAGTACAAGGGGAGCGCGAAGTCGACGTCTGAATACATCATGGAGTCGATCGTCGATCCCAGCGCCTATGTCGTGAAGCCGTTCCCGGACAACACGATGCCGAAAGTCTTCGGCCAAAAGCTGAGCGCCGGCGCGCTTAAGAAGATTGTGGACTACCTTTCCCAGACCTATGAAGGGAAAGAGCCTCCTAAAATTTCTTAAATAGTGCTTCGAAATTCTTAGACTAAAGGGAGTGAACCCATGAAAGCATTGATGTCCCTCGGCGCGCTAATAGGAGCAGTCGGCCTGCTCCTATTGGTCGGGATGATCTTCGACATCGTCCCGTCGAATACCGTGCGCTTGGTCGAAGGCTACATGCCGATGCAGATGCTCTTTGAGCTGACGATTTTCGTCGCCGGCTTCACGGGGTTGAGCTACATGCTGAGTTCCATGGGCATGGCCATTCCGCGGTTCTGGCAAGGAATTGCCTTTTGGGCATTCATTCTGCTCTATCTCAAATATCGAGTGTATCCTCCGATTCCGTTCAGCGTGCGGGCGATGTACGGAACGGTCTCCCTCGTGGCGGTGTTCATGTGGATGTCTGCCAACGAGGAAGACTGGAGGAAATTCAAGCAGCCAATCTTGAATGTCCTGGATGCGCAGACCGGCATGAACAAGGTCTTGCGCTATGCCTATCTGATTCTCCTGCCCATCATCATCGGCGGGTTCTCTTACAATGCGATGAAGCCGAAGTCGGAAGAGCCGATCGAGTTGCGCACCGTCCATCCGGCTCCTCCGGCCAGCACGAAGGTTCATGGCAAGACGTACGTCCTTCAGACCTCACAGAATCCCTATCGCGTGAACCCGGAAGGGAAGTACGACCAGGAATACACCAACGCCAACATCGTCGAGCAGGGCATGGGGCGGCTCATGAAGCCGAATGCCAACCCCTGGGATCCCAATGCGCAGGGTTATCTCAAGTATGTGCGTGAAGGTGGAGAGATTTTCTTCCAGAATTGTCATTTCTGCCATGGCGACAATCTGAACGGCCGTGGGCTCCATGCCTTCGCGTTCAATCCAATTCCCGCAAACTTCACCGACCCCGGGACAATCGCCCAGTTGCAGGAGACCTTCATCTTCTGGCGCGTAGCAAAGGGTGGTATTGGGTTGCCAAACGAAGGGTTCCCCTGGGCGTCCGTGATGCCGCCATGGGAGCAGCATCTGACCGTGGACGAGATTTGGAAGGTTATTCTCTTTGAGTATTGGCACACGGGCTACTACCCCCGCACGTGGGATTGATCGCCCACGATGCGATGCCTAAACCGGACTTACGAGATGAGGACAAACATGATGAATCAGTCGATGGGTAAGAAAGCAGGGTTGCTCCTTGCTTCGGCCGTCGGGATCGCGTTGATCACCGGCAGCGCCGGGGTGGTAGCCTATGCTGACGATCTGCCGGAGGGCTTCAAGAAGGCCGAGTTGGCCCCCGAGCCCTCTGCGGACATGATTGAGGCCGGGAAGCGCGTGTATTTCACGAAGTGCGTGTGGTGCCACGGCGTGGATGGGGCCGGTGATGGGCCTGGCGCCGACCGCCTGTGGCCGCGGCCTCGGAACTTCAATCAGGGCACCTTCAAGATCCGGCATACGGCGAGCGGCGAATTGCCATTGTTCGATGCCAGAAAACCCATTCCCGGGCAGAACGACTTGTTTGAAACCGTCACTCACGGCTTGCCCGGCTCTGCAATGCCCTCGTGGGAAGGCATCTTGACGGACGAGCAGCGGTTGCAGGTGCTGGCCTTCGTTACCACCCAGCTCGTGAAGGACCGCAAGTTTACCGACAAGCAGTCTGAGACGCAGACCGTGCTGCAGTTGGCGGATCTGAAGCCGAAGCCCGCCACCGAAGAGAGTAAGAAGCGCGGCTCGGAACTGATCGTTGAAAAGAAATGCATCGAGTGCCACGGCGTGGAGGGGCGCGGCGATGGGAACGCGTTCAACCTCAAGGACGACTGGGGATTCTCGATCCAGCCGGCCGATTGGCACAAATGCTGGAATTTTCGTGGCAGCCGCCAAGATCCGTATAATGTGAGGAACATCTTCCGTACGTTCTCGACGGGTATCAACGGGACCCCGATGCCGTCATTCGCGGACAGCACCACCATTGACGAGCGGTGGGACATTGCGAACTTTGTCAACTCCTTGTGCGAGCGCGATGCAGATGGAAACCCGCTTCCCATCGATCCGCTGACCGATAAGCCCAAGATCAACTTCGTGATTCCGGCCAAGGCTGTGGAGGGGGAGATCTCGCCGGATCCCGAACACGAGATGTGGAAGATGACGCCCCGCCGCTACGTGGCGATGGGCGGCCAGATTACGCACAAACCACGCAACTTCGTCAACCGGATCGATGATATCTGGGTCAGTGCCCTGTACAACGAAACCTCGATCGTCTATCTCATGCAGTGGGACGACCGGACGAAGAGTGTTGCCGAAGGGAAGCTGCCCTGGGCTCCGACCGAAGTGAACATCGACATCAAGGAACAGGACCCGAAGACGGGCGAAGAGGGGTCCATCGCAGCTCACCAGAACAACTACACGGTGTATAACGACGCGATTGCGATCGAAACACCCGTGAAGTGGAAGGAATTGCCGGCTCCGATCAAGCCGCGCTATCTGTTCGGGACCAATGATCAGTTCCCCGTGGATATTGTGAAGTGGGAAGCTGACGGTTCGATCCGGGCGTTTAAGGGCACCGGGTGGGACCAGGATTTCGAGGAGCGCGACAATTACGAGGAGCATCTCAAAGTCCTCAAGGCGGAGTGGAAGAATGGCCGCTGGTACGTGATGATTCAGCGTCCGCTGGGAAACAAGAAGGATCACGACTACGACGAAGACACCTTCTTCGAAGTGGGACAGTACATCCCGACCGTATTCTTCGCTTGGGATGGTCATAATGGCGATGCGGGCCGGAAGATGGCCGTCTCCGCCTTCTACTACACCTTCCTCGAGCCGCCAATTCCGAGGGAGACGTACATCTATCCCTTCGTGATCGCTGGCGGTATCGTCATCCTCGAGGCATGGGTATTGACGCGGCGAGCCAACAAGCGGAAGGGGAAGACCCTGTAAGCCGGTTGGGTTTCGCAGTGCGAAACGAGGCGAAGGGGGTGGGGAAACCCACCCCCTTCGTATTTTCGGAGCGGGCAGAGGGACCATGATGACGGCTGTGACGGGCGTCATTCTGGCCGGTGGGAAAAGCCGGCGGATGGGTGAGGATAAGCGGTTCCTCACCGTCGGCGGCACCACTCTTTTGGATCGATGCCGACAGGTCATGACCGCGCTGTTTCCCGAAGTACTGATCATCACGGCGCAGGACAGTCCGCCGCTCGACGGTGCCGGATGCGCGGTCTATCAGGATTTGATCCCCGACCGTGGGAGCCTGGGGGGACTGTACACGGGGTTGCGGTACGCAGCCCACGAGCGGATCTTTGCGGTGGCGTGTGACATGCCCTTTCTCAGGACCGACCTGGTCCGCTTCTTTGTCACCCTGGATGAGTCGGCCGATATCGTGATGGCCAGCATTGGCAGCACGTTACAACCGTTGCATGCCGTTTATGCAAAACGGGTCTTGCCGCACTTGGAACGCATGGCCATGAATGGAGAGTTGAAAATCCAAAAAGTGATCGCAGAGCCCTCGTTGCGCTGCCGGATCGTGCAGCCTTCCGAATGGAGCCTTCTGGACCCTGACGCCCAGTCGTTCAGGAACGTCAACACTCCAGCGGACTTGGATGCGGCCAGGGCGGACGCGGCTGTGGTTGCCCCAAAGCGATGACGGTGGCAACCCGTTCGGTCCTCGTCATCCATCCTGGGGCTCTCGGCGACGTGCTGCTTTCTCTGGAGGCCATCCAGACTCTCCGCCGCACCTATCCAGCCCATCAGCTCACTCTCTTGGCACGGTTCGATATCGGGATGCTGCTTCAGCGTTGGCGCGTGGTCGATCACGCGCTGCCGCTTGAATCCGACATCCTGGCGTCATTCTTCGCGGGTCCTGGTTATGTCGACCATGCCGTTCAGGATCTTCTGAAGTCCTGTGACTATGTCGTGGCCTGGCTCGACGACGCCGACCAGGCGTTGCGAAATACCTTCACGAGTCTCGGCGTTCAACGCATGACGCTGAAGGCGCCCAAGCCCCAACCGGGCGTGCACCAAAGCCAGTGCTACTTGAGCACGGTGACCAACCGTCCTTTTGAGGGAGCACAGGTACGTCCGCTGCACGTTGGGGTTGAGTTCCTGGAAGAATCCTCAGCGGCTTGCCGCCGGATCGGTATCCACGACCGGCGCTTCGTCCTGTGTCATCCGGGAAGCGGTAGCTCTCATAAGTGCGCGCCTTCCCTTATCTGGGTCCGGATCATCGAATCGTTGCTTCGCGACGAACGTTCAGTGGTCATCGTTGGAGGACCAGCCGATGTCGCATCTATC
Source organism: Nitrospiraceae bacterium (assembly GCA_040255845.1). Taxonomy (GTDB): domain Bacteria; phylum Nitrospirota; class Nitrospiria; order Nitrospirales; family Nitrospiraceae; genus Nitrospira_D. The sequence continues at coordinate 7,087 of JBDZVU010000103.1, forward strand.
GAACAGCTGAAGGCGTGTGGTTTGCCGAACCTGCCGATGATCACGAACGAGCCGTTGGGGACCATCGCGGCACTACTGGCAAATGCGGACCTCTTTGTCGGGCATGATTCCGGGGTCACGCACCTTGCCGCCGCGATTGGTGTTCCGGTCGTCGCGCTGTTCGGTCCCACCAATCCCGCTCAATGGGCGCCCAGAGGCCGCCAGGTGACTGTCGTGACGGGACCTCCATGCCGCTGCGTGACGTGGCAAGCCGTCCAGACGTGCTCCGACAAACCATGCTTGGATATTCCAGTGAGCGCAGTCGTTCAGGCCTGTAGGTCTATCCTGACCCGCTACCATCCGGTAACAAAATCCTAGTGTCTCTCCTTGTTACTCGCCAGGCTGTATGCTACAGTGCCAAGTTGCTTTTCTTTTGTTTCTCTAAGGACTTAGGAGATCATTGGTGGCCCAGGGACTCGTGCAAGAGAAGGTGGCCAGCGCCCTAAAAGGGGCGCTCACCGGGGCAAAAGCCAAGGGGCAACTGCGGATGGATTCCTGGCCGCCCCTCACGCTCGATGCGCCGAAACGGCCGGAGTGGGGGGATTTGGCCACAACAGTGGCGCTGGCCTTGGCCGCGTCCGAGCAGCGCACTCCTTACGATATTGCGCAGATCATCGTTGAGAATCTCCCGGCCCGGGAGCAATTGTTCGAACGGGTGGAGATCGTCCGGCCGGGGTTCGTCAACATGACGGTCAGGCCCTCGGTCTGGCTCGAGGTGTTGCGGGACATCGAGCAACAGGGAAGCGCGTACGGCCAGAGTGAAACAGGACGTGGCCAGCGGGTGCTGGTCGAGTATGTCAGTGCGAACCCGACGGGGCCGCTTCATGTCGGCCATGGTCGCGGCGCTGCGGTCGGGCAAGCCGTGGCGAACATGTTGAAGGCCGTCGGGTACGAGGTCGTCAGCGAGTACTACGTGAACGACGCGGGCCGGCAGATGAAGCTCCTCGGCGCCTCCGTGTACGCCCGCTATCGGGAGCTGATCGGTCGGCCAATCCCTTTCCCTGAGGACGGGTATCACGGCGCCTACATTACCCCGGTGGCGGAACGCATTCGAGCGGTCGAGGGCGATTGGCTGGCGGAGCTCCCGGTGGGCGAAGCGGAAGCGCGATGCCGAGAGTTGGCCTACCAGGAGCTGTTGAGCCTCATCAAGAGCGACCTCCGATCGTTCGGCCTGGAATTCGATTCATGGTTCAGCGAAGCATCGTTGCTGGCCTCCGGCGCGGTCGAGCAGTCATGTGCGGAGCTCCGGCAGCAAGATCTCCTGTTCGAGGAGGACGGAGCGTGGTGGTTTCGTTCCTCACGATTTGGCGACGAAAAGGACCGCGTCGTGCGGAAGCAGGACGGGGAATGGACGTATCTGGCTTCGGACATCGCCTACCACCGCGACAAACTGCGCCGGGGCTACGATTTGTTGATCGACGTCTGGGGGGCGGACCATCACGGCTACATCCCGCGGATGCAGGCCGTCATGCAGGCGTATGGAAGCCCAAAAGAGCGCTTGCGCGTGGTGCTGGTGCAACTCGTCAAGCTGCTCCGGGGCGGCGTCGAAGTAAAGATGTCGAAGCGGACCGGCGAATTCATCACCATGCGGGAAGTTATCGAGGAAGTAGGGGCGGACGCGGCGAAGTTCTATTTCCTCATGCGGGATTCGACCAGTCACCTCGAGTTCGACCTCGATTTGGCGAAACAGCAATCCGCCGACAATCCGGTCTATTACGTGCAGTACGCGCATGCGCGGATTGCCAGCCTGTGGCGGGTTGCAGCGGCCCGCGGCATCGCCTGCCCCGCTGCGCACGAGATTGATTTGACCGCCTTGCGGGATCCGGACGAACTGGCACTCATTCGCAAGCTTTCAACCTATCCCGAGGTGCTGCACGCGGCCGCGGTGGCATTCGAGCCGCATCGCGTCACGTACTATCTTCAACAACTGGCGGCGCTGCTGCATACCTTCTACAACAAGCATCGGATTCTGCCTCCCGCGGCGGATCACGACAGCGGCGAGCCCCCGGCTCAGGACGAGATGCCCCCGACGGTGACGGCCGCCCGGTTGGTGTTGATGCGTGCCGTCCAGCAAGTGTTGCGGAACGGCTTGGCGGTGCTGGGGGTATCGGCGCCGGAGAAGATGTAGCATCCGCGCGTCAGGGACGGAATCGATCGATGGAGTATCAGCTTCGACAACGGGACGGTCGGACGCGCGCTCGCTTAGGACGACTGCGCACGCCGCACGCCGTCATTGACACGCCGGCCTTCATGCCGGTCGGAACCCTGGGACCGGTCAAAGGAGTCGGGCCGGACGATCTGCAGAGCCTTGGGTACCGGCTCATGTTGAACAACGCGTACCATCTGTACTTGCGCCCTGGGCACAAGATCGTGGCCGAGATGGGCGGATTGCATGCCTTCATGCAATGGCCGCGGCCGATCCTCACCGATTCCG
>JBDZVU010000104.1:0-9469 GCA_040255845.1 Nitrospiraceae bacterium
GTAGTCATAGGCCCGCCGCCCGGTACGCCAAAGACCCGGATCACTGGCTTCCATGTCGTCGATCAATGCAGCGACCTTGTCACGCAACGCAGCGGACGCCGCCGCATGCCGGGGCGTCTGGCCTCCCAGGGCACGATGCGGCTGGTCCGACCATTCCAGGTACGCTTCCTCGAGAAACTTCTTCAACAACTCGCGGTCCTCGTCTGCGGTGACGACGAGCGTGAGCGGCTGCGGGCCCGCCAATTCCTCCACCGTGATCTTCCGGGCCGGCGGGGTCAGCGTCTCGCCCCGAAAGTGCAGCGAGAACCCAAACGCCGCCGCCACGCGATGCTTGAGTGCATCGAGCCGCTCCGGCCTATCGCACTCCACGATGAGCTGGGACGAGGTTAGGGTAATCCGTGCGACGGTCACCTCCCGGCCTCCCCGGGCCTCGCGCTGGATCCAGCGGCGCATCCGCCTGCCGCCGGCCGCGGCGTCCTCCGGCGGCGGCTCCTCGGCCAACTCGGTCATCTCGGCCAGTCCGTCGGCCACGAAGCGAAACTCGTGATGGTCGTACAGCGCCACGGCATACAGGTACGGCTCGCCGTTCTCATGGCGGTAGTCAATGTGCCGGACCGCATCGACCAGCGCCTGCATCCGCAGCTTCGCATAGCCCCACAGCAGCATGTGGCCGTAGCGCTTGGCAAATTCCTGCCACTCGCCGAGGGTGAAGGACCCCGACATCATCTCCATCTCCTGGCGCCACTCGACGGTCTGCTCGAGCAGCGCCTGCGCGTCGGCTGGCGAAAGGACGAGCGCGGAGCCGGTCCAGAATGCCTGTCCCGATTCGTACGCCGCGGGATCCCGCACGACGCGGGTCAAGAGGCCCTCCCCTGCCGTGAGCGGCGCCGTCTGCTCGGTCGCCGGCAGCCTGAAGGCCGTGCCGTCTCCGAGCGACCGCACGAGGAGCGTACGATCGGCCCCGGGTGGCGCAGACACTTCAAGCAGGTCGAGGTAGGAATGTTTCAGTGGATCGAGCCAGAGCCGTTCGTCGCTGCCGACGTGTTCGCTGACGGTGTCGCGCAGCTGTTCGAGCAGCGTGAGCTGACCGTCCTCAGGATAGAAATCGCAATAGAGAATCAACCGCGCCTGATCGGCTTCCTGCTCGAGCGGATCGAGGACCGTCCCCACCTCCCCTTCGGCATAGGGTTTGAGCGCGCGGTTCAACGCCACCTCGCGCTGCCCGGCAAAGGCCGGCGCGAGCGACAGCGCCTCCAGACGGCCGAGGACGGCCTCGAGCGCCGGAGGGCGCGGGAGCCACAGGCCCGCCCGCTCCTCATTCGCGAGCTTCATGACATTCGCTCATCACCATCCGCTCGGCGTCCAGCCAGTCTTCAAGCGCGCATCCCTGCCGCCGGCCTCTGGCGTCCCACAGTTCATAGGCCCGTTGCGCGATCCGGTTCCGCAACTCTTCGGGTGACACGGCCGGAGCGGCGGGCGACGCCCGGTGCGATGAGGATGGTTTGCCCGCCTTGCCCTTCTTCATCACGATCGCCATGACACACTCCTTGACAATTATGGTGACGTGCCCGACCGGGCTGCGCCGGAAAGGATGCGGCGATGACCCGGATGGAATTGGGGACTGCGGACGGCGAGCACCGGCCGGGCCGACTTCCGGAGGACGGATTCCGCCACGCTTCCCCAGAAGGCATGCGACAGCCCGCGGCGGCCATGCGTGCCCATCACGATGAGGTCCGCCTTGGCGCCTTCCGCCGCCTCGAGAATCGAATCCGACGGCAGGCCGCCCCGCAGCTCCTGCTCTGCGGTGACACCGCCGCCCTGCAGCGCCGCGACGAGATCGGCCAACCGCTCCGTCATTCTGGCGCGCGCCGCCTCCCGCTGCGACGCGTGCGACAACGTAAAGTCCAGCCCGTAGCACACCGGCTCCAGCACGTGCAACACGCGCAGGGACGCCTTGGTCCGTCGCGCGACGAGCGCGGCATACTCGAGGGCGTTCAGCGAGCAGTCGGAAAAGTCGACGGGGACCAGGATCCGATGAAACGAAACCGGTTCTGCCGGCGGCGGCGCTCCCGATCCCCGCACCGCCAGGACGGGACTAGGGGCCATCCGGATGATCCGCTCCGCCGTGCTGCCCAGCACCACGTGCTCCAGTCCGCTCTTGCCGCGGGTGCCGACCACGATCAAGTCCACGTCGTCGCGCTGGGCCGCACGCACCACTTCCTCACTCGGGATCCCAGTCGTCACGCGAGTCTCCACGGCAAGGCCCCGCTCGGCTGCCCGCGTCTTAAAGTCAACGAGGTCGGCCGTCGTCTGCTTCATGAGCTCGCTGAGATACAGTTGGTTCACCGGGTACTCCGGGTTCATGCCCGGAGGGAACTCCAGGACGCTCATGACCGTGAGCGACGCGTTCCAGGACGACGCCAGCGAGCAGGCATACCGCTCCGCCTCGCTGGCCCATCGCGAGAAATCGGTGGCAAACAGAATGCGGAGCGGCGCGTTCCGGTCGCTCGCCGCGCCGGCGGTGTCCTCGGCGTCCGCCGTCACACGGCCTCCACGTTCAGCAGCAACAGCTCGCCCGTCATGGTAGGGTGGATCGAGCACCGGAATTCGTGCCGTCCCGGCCGCGACATGTGAAACTGTATCGTCGCGTCCCGGTTGGGGTCCAGATACACGCCGCCGAGCCCGCGTCCGTACACGATGACCCCGTCTTTTTCGATCTGCGTGGGAATCCCGTCGAACATGGAGGATCCGAAGTCGTGGCGCTCGGCGTCCTCATTCCGGACGATGATCCTGGTCGGAAAGCCGAGCCGCAACGTCGGCTGCTTCGTCACGAACTTGAAGTCCTTGATCGTCACGTCCACGACCTGCTCCGTCTGCGCCAGCAGCGGTCCAGCCGTCTGCCAGCCGAGCCCAAGAGCCGCCCCCAAGACGATGCCCTGCACCCATCCATCCATTCTCATGCTCAGGCCCCTCCCTCTTATTTTCTTGATGCCCGTGCATCCTTCACGCCCGGCAGCGGCACCGTGAGGACCGGGCACACCGCCGTGCGGACGACTTTCTCCGCCGTGCTGCCGAAAAACAGCTTCTCTACGCTCCCGGCCCGGCTGCCATAGGTCCCCATGACGATCAAATCGATCGGCTGCGTCCGGGCCACTTTCGCAATCTCCGCAAAGGGCACGCCCTCCACGATCACCCTGGTACAGTCCAGACCCTTCGCCTCCTCCGATTCCAACAACTGCCGGGCATTCAATCGGGCGTGATGCCGGAGACGCCGCCGCTGCGCGGTTCCCTCCGACGGAACGGCCAGCAGCCCCAGACGATGGAACGCCTCCAGTGCGCTCATGTCGATGACGTGGAGCACGACGACTCGGGATCCTGCCAGGCGGGCCAAGCGGCACGCCACGCGGAATGCTTCGGCGGAGCCAGGGGAAAAATCTACCGGAACGAGGATCGTCCCAAACAATGCGCCGTCACGTGCCATGAGATGTCGAATGAGCAAACGCGGTGCCTGACCATCCGGCGCGTGTGAACGTCATTTTCGAATCGTTGGGGGAATTACCGATGCACCCCGGGGGATTGTTGCTACAGTGTCCTAACACCCGCTGTAGCAGAAGTCGCCATCCGGCGCATGGAAGCGGCCGCGAGGCCCGCGTTCTTCCGGACTTATTCAATCGACCACGGCACTGGACTTGCTCTCCCGTTCCGTTAGAGGGGGCAGACCCATGACAGCTGCACGATGGTGGCTACTGGGAGCGATCGCGCTCGGCGCGGTCATTGTGCTGTATCTCTTGTTCTTCTGTCCGGCCGAGTGCCATTGAGCGGCGGCCACGGGGACGTCGGCGGCATGAACGCAGCATCTCACGGCATGACCAAGACCGTGTCAGCGGCGGCCTCCATCTGATGATCGCCACCGCGATGCTTCTGCCATGAGGACGACGCGAGGCGCCGTTGACCCGCCTCAGGAAGGAACGACATGAAGCTCTTGCTCGCCGTAGACGGATCGGACCAATCCTACGAAGCCCTGCGGTCACTGAAATACTTGTCCCGCGCCGACGAACTGCACGTCGTCCACGTCCTCGACGTCCCGACGCCCGCGTATCCCATGATGATGCCGGAGGTGGCGCAGGAACTGTACGAAGCCGTCGAGCGCAACATGCGGGAGGACGGCACCAGGCTGCTCGATCGGATCGTGTCGCTGTTGCCGATGGACAGCGGGCCGGTCACCAAGCATCTCGTCGCCGGCTCCCCGGCCGATCAGCTGGTGCATCTCATCGAGCAGCAGCAGATCGATCTGACGCTGCTCGGCACCCGCGGCCTCGGACCGATCCGGGAACGGCTGATCGGCAGCGTGGCACATCGGGTGGCAACCTTCGCCCCGGGAGCCAAATTGATCATCCCGGGCCCGATGAAAGCCTTGTCCACCGTGCTGCTGCCGCTGCAAGGGGCGCAGGACGCCGAGCAGGCGCTGGCTCTGCTCCGGACGAAGCCGTTCCGCCAGGCACCCACGATCACCCTCTTTACCGTCCTCCCGCACACGCGGCCCCCCTGGCCCGTGGAACGGGCCTCGGCCGAACAACTGGAAGCCCGCAGTCTCGAATCGGCGCGGGCGTTTTTGGCGAGGACGGCGGGGGCCTTGTCCGACTTGGGATACACGACGAAGGTGAATGCGGCCCTAGGCACGCCGGTCGAAGGGATCCTCGCTGAAGCCAAGGCCATGGGCGCGGACCTCATCATCATGGGCTCGCGCGGACGACATGGGATCAGCCGGCTCGTGCTCGGCAGCGTGTCGCACGCGTTGCTCCATCAGGGCGCGTATCCGCTGCTGATTTTCAGGTAGGCGACAGGACACGGCATGCCGAGGTACGATAACCAATGGTTGGACGGCGGGAAGAACGCGCTGAAGCCAAGCTGATGTCCGTCTCATGACCCTGCGCCGCCTCACCGCCTTGATCGCCGTCTCCTGGCTGCCGTGCCTGCTGGGCGCCGCCGCGCGGGCCCAGGACTATCCCGCCGATGTGGCCCGCGGCAAAACGGTCTACGAGCGGCATTGTCAATCCTGTCATGGGGTCGGCGGCTACGGCGACGGGCCGGCAGCGGCCTCGCTGAAGGTCAAGCCCGCGAACTTCCAACGCGTGCGATCCATGCTCAAGTCCGACGAAGAGCTGCTCCGTACGATCGAGCACGGCGTGGTCTTCAGCCCGATGCATGCCTGGCGAGGCAAACTGACCGACGGAGAGATGCAGGATGTCGCGGCCTACATCCGCTTGCTCTCCCAGGAGGGACGATGAGTGATTGCCCTCAGCCCCCACGACGCGTTGCTCGCCACCGACATCCAGAACGATTTTCTGCCCGGCGGCGCCCTGGGGATCCGCGGCGCTGACGGGATCGTTCCCGTCCTCATGACCTACATGCGGCGTTTCGAGGCGCACGGCTTGCCGCTGTTCGTCACGCGGGATTGGCATCCGCCCAATCATTGTTCGTTCCTGTCCCAAGGAGGCCCGTGGCCGCCGCACTGCGTCGCGGGCTCGCCCGGTTCACTCCCTCCGCCATCGTTTGTAGTGCCGCCCTCGGCGGTGGTGATCTACAAGGCGATCGACCCCGACCGGGAGGCCTATTCCGCCTTCGAGGGCACCGCCCTCGATCGGCATCTGAAGGCATTGGGCGTCCGACGGCTCTTCATCGGCGGGCTCGCCACCGACTACTGCGTCTTGCATACGGCGGAGGACGCGACCCGACTGGGTTACCGCGTCATGCTGCTCGTCGACGCCATCAGGGCGGTGGACGCCTCGCCCGGCGACGGCCGGCGCGCGGAGGAATCGATGCTCAAGCTCGGAGCTGAACCGGTGAGACTTGAGGCGCTCGCCGCATGACACCCAGCGTGCTGCTCACCGACCTCTACGAACTCGCGATGGCGCAGGCCTATCTGGAGCACGGCATGGAGGAGCCGGCCGTGTTCGAGTTCTTCGTACGCCGCCTGCCGGCCTCCCGCCACTTCTTGATCGCGGCGGGACTGGAGCAAGTCGTGGAGTACCTGCTCGATCTGCGCGTGACCGAGGAGGAACGGCGTTGGCTCGAGTCCACGGGGCGTTTCACTCCGGCCCTGCTGCGCTATCTCGAGTCTCTGCACTTTGCCGGCGACGTCGATGCCATACCGGAAGGCACCCTCTGTTTCCCTCAGGAACCGATCCTCAGGATTACGGCGCCGCTCCCGCTGGCCCAGCTGGTGGAGAGCCGCGTCATGAATCTGCTGCATTTTCAAACGATGATCGCCTCGAAGGCCGCGCGATCGGTGCTCGTCGCCCACGGCAAGCCACTCATCGATTTCGGCCTGCGGCGCGCGCACGGCGCCGAGGCCGGGGTCCTGGCGGCGCGCGCCAGTTATCTTGCCGGCTTCACCGGCACCGCGACGGTCCTGAGCGGGATGCGGTACGGCATCCCGGTCTACGGCACCATGGCGCATGCCTTCATCCAGGCGCATCAGGACGAGACGTCGGCGTTCCAGAACTTTGCAGCGTCGCAGCCGGAGCACATCGTGCTGCTGCTCGACACCTATGACACGGAGGAGGCGGCCCGGAAGGTCGTTCGCCTGGCTCCCGCGCTGTCGGCCAAAGGGTTGAGGGTCAAAGGGGTGCGGCTGGACAGCGGCGATTTGGCGACCCTTGCGAAAAAAGTCCGGGACATCCTGGACGAGGGCGGGCTGCGGGAGACTGAAATTCTCGTGAGCGGGAATCTGGACGAGTATCGCGTGCGCGACTTGCTGAAGGCCGGGGCACCGATCGACAGCTTTGCCGTCGGCACGGCCCTGACGACCTCCGCGGATGCCCCCGCGCTGGACTGCGCGTACAAATTGCAGGCCTATGCCGGAAGGCCGACCCGAAAGCGATCCGAGGGCAAGGCCACCTGGCCCGGCCCCAAACAGGTGTACCGCTATACCGATACCGCCGGCAGACTGGCCTACGACTCCGTCACGACCGCCACGGACCGGCAGGCCGGTGTACCGCTGCTCGTGCCGGTGGTGAGGAACGGGAAGCTGACGGGCCCCTTGCCGTCTCTCGTGGAGATCCGGCGCTACACGGCAGCCCAATTAGCACAGCTGCCGGACCGTCTGCGGACCTTGGATCAGGCGCAACCGTACGAGGTCCGCATCGCGCCGGCGTTGAAGGACCTGGCCGACGAACTGGATCGGCGGACCACGACCCTCAGCACAGGCATTTCACGGAAGGAGTAACGGCATGGCGTTCGTCCCCGCACTTCTCATCGGCTTCGTCCTCTTCACCGCCGCGGCTTCGTTGGAAGCGGTCGCCGCCGATCCTTCTCCTTCCTGCACCGGGCCTTACAAGGGCCGCGCCGTCTCCGCCAAGACGCTCGGCAACCTCCTCCAAGCCCACGAGCGGTGGCTGGCCCGCCGCGACCAGCAGGATGGCATCAGGGCCGATCTTTGCCGGGCGAATCTGCAGCGGGCCGCGCTGACCGGCGTCAATCTCGAGCGCGCGGGCCTGGAGGGGGCGTCGTTGCGCGAAGCGCGCCTGGGTCAGAGCAGCCTGGCCCAGGTGAGCGCGGCGGCAGCCAGCTTCGCGAAGGCACATCTGGAGGACGGCAATCTCGCCGGGGCGGACCTGCGCCGAGCCGATCTCTCGGGGGCCAACCTCTCACGCACGATCGGCGACGAAGCGGCGCTGTACAACGCCCTGCTGGTCGGGGCGCGGCTGCGGGAATCCTCGTTCGAGCGTGCGCATTTCGAGGGCAGCAACCTGAGCGGCGCCGACCTGACGAACAGCAACCTGGTCGATGCCTACTTCTATGGCGCCACGCTGCGCGGGGCGGTGCTCCACGGCACCGACCTCACAGGAGCGGACCTGCGCAGAACCAATCTCGAAAAAGTCCGCGCGCCCCAAGTGAACCTGCAAGGGGCCTTGCTGGACTACGCCAAGCTGGACCAGGGACAGCTCACGGAGGCCGACATGGACAGCGCCTACCTGGACGAGGCGAGTTTGCGCGGGGCCAATCTCAAGGAGGCGATCCTCCGGGGAGCCGACATGCGGTATGCCAACGTCGATGGAGCGAGCCTGCGGCACGCCGACCTGGAAGGAGCAAACCTGGAAGGGGCGCGGCTCGTGAAGAGCAATTTGCAGGGCGCGAAATTGCGCATGACGATTCTGTATCAGGCCAACCTGAGCCACGCCGATCTGAGCAAGGCGCAGCTGTACCGGGCCGTCTTGATCGGTGCGCGAGGGCGGAACGCGATCTTCACCGGGGCTGATTTGAGCGAAATCTACTCGCCCAAGGCGTCTCTTCCGCACGGTCAGTTCCGGGAGGCGACGCTCGAGCTCGCCAATCTCGTGGCCGCCGACCTGAGCGGCGCCGACATGACGCGCTCGAACTTGAGCCACGCCAATCTGCAGGAAACCAATCTGCAGAATGCGGTCCTTGCCGACGCCGACTTGAGCCAGGCCCGGCTGGACTTCGCCCTGTTGACCAAGACCGACTTGCGAGGCGCCAATCTCGCCTCGGCCGTCGGCGTCACCCAGGCGCAGCTCGATCGCGCCTGCGTCGATGAGCGCACGGCGCTGCCGGCCGATCTGTCGCGGCCGGCTCCCTGCGCACCGGAGAAGAACAAGACCGGTCCATGAACGGTGCACGCGAGCAACCGGTGCGCATCTCGTCAGGAGGCACGGCCCTCGATGGGATCCTCGGGCTTCCGTCTCAGGCGGGCAGCATCGTCCTGTTCGCGCACGGGAGCGGCAGCGGGCGATTGAGTCCCAGAAACACCTTCGTCGCCCGGTATCTGCAGGAACGGCGCCTGGCCACCCTGCTGCTCGATCTGTTGATGCCGGAGGAGGCGGACGATCGCCGCAAGGTGTTCGACATCGACCTGCTGGCCGACCGCCTGTTGCTCGCGAAGCATTGGCTGGAGCAGGAGGCGCACACCGCCGCGCTGGGTCTCGGATATTTCGGCGCGAGCACCGGCGCAGGGGCCGCGCTGCAGGCCGCCGCCCGGGAGCCGTCGAACGTGCGCGCCGTGGTGTCGCGCGGCGGAAGGCCCGACCTGGCGGAGCCTTTCTTGCCGGCCGTCACGGCCCCAACGCTGCTCATCGTGGGCGGCGACGATGAGCCGGTGATCGAAATGAACCGCGCCGCCTACGCCAGGCTCGCCTGCGAAAAGCAACTCGTCATCGTCCCGGGCGCCACGCATCTGTTCGAAGAGCCGGGCACGCTCGAACAGGTGGCCGAACATGCGGCGAGCTGGTTTCTCGCTCATCAGTGACCGCGGCCGCGGTCATCGACCTTTCTCCTCCACCGCCTGAACGATGCGATGAGCCGCCTCCTCGGCCGTCATCTTCGTGGTATCCACGGTCACCTCCGGCGAGAGCGGAGGCTCGTACGGAGTCTGGAGCCCCGGCACCGTGGTGCTCTGCCCACGCCGGCCACGCTCGTAGGTTCCCTTGAAGTCCCGCTGCATGGCCACTTC
>JBDZVU010000020.1:0-39257 GCA_040255845.1 Nitrospiraceae bacterium
ACTGCTGCTCATAGAGGACCTGACCGTTCTTCGGATTGCCGCCCTGGGCCAGGCCCCAGGATGCGGATCCAACGCAGCCGATGACTGCCGCCGTCGCCGTGGCCCGCAGAAGCGCACGCTTCATGGCGTCTCCTTTCATTTCGCCGACCGATCGCAAGCTCCTGCTGGCGTCGCATCAGCTGATGGTGTCGGCGGGCGCGACGGAGCGCAGGTACGCGAGCACGTCGAGCATCTGCTGATCCGTGAGCTTCCCGCGAAAACTGTGCATGGGGGTGAATAAGGCGCCGTTGGATATCGTGACGAGCAACTCCCAGTCGGTCTTGGCTCGCGAGGCAGGGGAGGTGAGGTTCGTCGGCCGCACGATGAGATCGTCGCTGTCCGGGCCCCGCCCGTCGAGCTTGGCGCCGTGGCAGCGCTGGCAGTGCTGCTGGTACACCTGCTGGCCGGCGTTGGGGTTTCCGCGCATGCCTTGCGCAGCCGCCCATGACGTGAGAGTCATGGCGAGGCAGAGGCAACCGAGCATCGTGATACCTTTCATGTAGAGATCCTTTCTGTTCCGCAGTGAACGTCACATCAGCGCACGACCAGGACCGAAACCGGGGCGCGGTGAACCAGGCCGTGGGAGACGCTGCCGAGCAGCAGCCGGTCCAAGCCAGTGCGTCCATGCGAACCCACGACAAGGAGATCGTACTGCTCCGCCATCGCGGACACGGTCTCCACCGGATCGCCGGTTTGCACCTCCGCCTCGGTGGTGACCTGCGCCGACGCCAGCGCGCCTGCCGTTTCCTTCACCAACGTCTGCGCGCGACGCAGGTTCTCTTCGGTCATGGTTTGAAGGCCGACGACGATGTGGGGTTCCAGCATCCGGTGCAGCGGCGGGACGGCGGACACCACGGTGACGTGGACCGGGTTGCGGAAGGGATGCGCGGCCATCCACCGTCGTATGCGGCCCGCATCATCGGGGCCTTCGACGGCCAGCAACACCCGGCGTACCGGCACGGCGTCCCGCTTGACCAGCATCGTCGTTGTGCCGCTCTGCAACAGGACATGGTGCGAGACGCTCCCCACGAAGAATTCGGTGATGCGAGAGCGGTCATGGGTGCCGACGACGACCAGGTCGACCTTGAGGGCTTTGGCTTGCTCGACGATGAAGGATGACGCCCGCTCGACTTCGCACACCGCCTTGACCGACGGAATGTCGGCGGGCAGCAGCGTCCGCGCGCGCTCGACCACGCGCTGCCCTGCGTCCATCATGGCCCGCCGGAAGTCGTCGTACCCTTGAAGGTTCGCCGCTTGAGCCACCATCGGGGATTGGAACAGGCCCAGATCGACGCCGTGCGCGATGACGACTTCGTCCGGGCGGTAGCACAGACCGAGCTGCGTGGCGGCGGCGAAGGACGCCTCCGACCAGTCGACACCCACGAGGACCTTCATCAATGCCCCTTTCTCGCCACGCTCGCCCCTGCGGTCCACCTCTCGGGCATCGCCCGGAAGACCGCGTCATGGTTGCGCGTGTGCGCCGGACCGTTATGCGCCGCCGAGAATGCCGACGCCGGCAAAAAAGACGACCAGCAGCGTGACGACGATGATCCACCACCAGAGCCAGTCATGCTGCCCGTGAGGCTCCGCCCTCCAATGCATCTCCCAAGGAATATTCAGATAGTTGGGACGGCGAATCATGACGCCCTCCTTTCGTGAGACCCGCTGGTCAGGCGACTTTCACGTCGATGGCCTTGGGCTTGGCCTTTTCCGACTTCGGCACGTGCACCCGCAGGATCCCGTCCTTGTACTCGGCCGAGACTTTCGCGCCGTCCGCGTCTTCAGGCAGCGTAAAGCTGCGGAGAAAACTGCCATAAGCGCGTTCGATCCGGTGATAGCGCTTGCCGGTGTCTTCTTTCTCCGACTTGCGCTCGCCGGAAATCGAGAGCACGTTGTCCTGCACCGTGAGCTTCACGTCTTCCTTCTTGATCTCCGGCAACTCCGCCTTGACGAGATACTCCTTTTCGTCCTCGGTAATATCCACGAGGGGCGACCATTCTGCCACGGTTAGTGTTTCCCTGTCCCCATCCTGCCGCGGCGGCTGCCTCCAATACGGGGCGAGCCGTTTCTCTATTTGTTCAAGGTCCTTCCACAAGTGCCATGGCGCTTTGAACGGTTCCCAACTGGTCAGGGCGCGCATCGTCCACCTCCTTGCATGGTGACCCTCTCTGCCCCCGCCCTCTGCATCTGGAATGCCAGTTTTCACGTGAGCCGACGTGGGAAAGACCACCGAAAATCCAACGCTTCGACGCGTCAGCCGTTTCGTCGGCGCGCGGATCCCGAGGGGCTGTTGCATAACTGGACAGACCGTCGATGGCGACTGTGGAGCCATTCGACATATTGATGCGAGGCGATTGATGATTATTCAAAATAGCGAAAGGAGGTGGAACCAGGATAAGCCATAGGGAGCCGCCCTTGTGCGGAACGAACAAGAGACGGGAGCCGCGCCTTCGCGCAGCAGGACGGATGCGGGCTCGGAAGGAGGCCTGTCCAGGGGGTGCCGGGATCAGGCACGGCCGACACGGCCATGGCGAGACAGGGACAGGCAGGACGATTGGGCGGGAGTCAGCGCCGGATCGTTCGAGCTGCACCCGATCGAGGTGAAGGGGCGACTCACACAAGGGCGGTGGCATTCGCAAGGAAATGTCAAGGCGTTGAGAGCCGTATCGACCACGACGAGCGGTGATGCTACAATGGCGCGCAGCGTGCGAGAGCGCCTTCACCATTCAGAGAGGGAGGACACGATGCCAGTTCCCAAGCATTTGGAATCAGCGGCCGCCAGGCTCAAGGAGGCCGAATTCCGGATCGATGAAGCGCGGCGCGCGCCCGATTCATCCGACAACCAACGTCGCTGGCTCGAGGCCTTGACCGACTACTGCACGGCGCTCTCGGAAATTCAGGCGTACAACAACGAATCGGTGCATGAAAAACTGCATGAGCTTGCAGGGATCGTGGGCGTCCGTAAGTTTCCGTCGACGTAGATCGGGATGGTGAAGCTCTCGCGCGGCTATCGCTTGGCTGGCTTGTCCTCGGGGACGCTCCGGTTGCGCAGTTTGGCGACGAGTCCATCGTAAGACTCGGAACGCATGATTTTCTCGAACTGGCTCCGGTAATTCTTCACCAGGCTGATGCCGTCGGCGATGATGTCGTAGGCATACCAACGGCCGCCTTTGTTGATCAAACGGTAGTCCATCGGAATCTCGGTCTTATCCGAAACCAGTTTGGTGCGCACCTCCGCGTACTGCCCTTCCAGCCGCTCGTTCAAATAGTGTATCTGTTCTCCGGAGTATCCCTCGATCTTGCCGGCATACCGGTCGGAGAGAAAGGCCTTGAACAGCTCGACGAACTCCTTTTGCTGCTCCGTCGAGAGTTTGGTCCACTGCGCTCCGAGCGCGCGCTTGGACATTTCGGTGTAGTCGAACCGGCTGCCGATGACCTCTTCCAGCATGCGGCGCCGCTCGCCCGCTTTCGCCGGCGCTTTCAACTTCGGATCCTCGAGAATCCGGGTCACCTCCGACAGGGTGGCGCGCACCACTTCAGTGGGCACCTCGGAAGCGGGCTGAGCCGCCTCGACCGTCCACGGCAGGCACAGCAGAACCAGGAGCGGCATGCGGACGAAGATTCGATGATGCCACACAATGAAGTCCTTTCCGGATCATTCAACACCCTCAATCCAACACGAACGTCACCTTCAAATCCACCCGGTACGTCTTCACTTTGTCGTTGTCGATCACCACTTGCTGTTCCTTGACCCAGGCGCTCTTGATGCCGTGGATGGTCTTCGATGCCCGCTCGATCCCGTTCTGAATGGCGTCCTCAAAGCTCTTGGGTGACTCGCAGCTGATCTCGATGATCTTGGCGACGGACATAGTGGGCTCCTTTCGACGTTGGCCGCATCCTTTCATCTGGGGCGCTGGTGCGATGGAAGTCCACCAGGAGGTTCCCCAGTGGTCCGGCGCCTAGGCAGGCGAGCAGGCGCACGTGAGCGAGAGGTCCGATGGCTGCTCGGCTCGTGGCAGACCGCTGCACGTGGAACCAGGAGAATGCCGAGGTCCATGCTCCGCGGAAGCCGCAGTACCGTAGAAAGCGGAGGACCCATGCGCTGGGGCGGACGGCCGGAAAGCGTCAACGTCGAGGACCGTCGGGGGCTTCGTGCAGGAACGGCCGGAGGGCTGGGGCTTGGCGGGCTTCTCCTCGTGTTGGCGATCAGCTATTTCACCGGGACGAATCCCCTCATTCTCCTGAACGCACTGCAGGGGCACGAAGGGCTCCCGCGACCCAGCGAGGAGCAGGTGCCCACCGGGCCCCCCTCGGATGAGCTCGGCCGCTTTGCGTCCGTGGTGCTGGCGGACACGGAGCAGACCTGGCGCGAGTTGTTGCCCTCGCTCGGGACCGATTACCAGGAGCCGCGATTAGTGCTCTTTACGGGCGTCGTCCATTCGGCCTGCGGCTCGGCGGGCTCAGCCGTGGGGCCCTTCTACTGTCCCGGTGACCGCAAGGTCTACCTCGATCTCGCGTTCTTCGATGAGCTGTCGCAGCGGTTGGGCGCGTCCGGTGATTTCGCCCAAGCCTATGTCATCGCCCACGAGATCGGACACCACGTGCAGAACCTCCTCGGGATTGCGGCAGAAGTGTCTCGTCTCCAGCGTCGGGCCTCGACCGCCGAGGGCAATGCCCTCTCGGTGAAACTCGAATTGCAGGCCGACTGCTTCGCGGGTGTGTGGGGGTACCATGCCAAGGCGGCGCGCGGTCTGATCGAGCGAGGAGACTTCGAAGAAGGGCTGCAGGCGGCGAGCGCCATCGGAGATGACCGGTTGCAAAAGCTGTCTCGCGGCTATGTGCAGCCGGAGCGGTGGACGCACGGGTCGTCGGAGCAGCGGGTGCGATGGCTGCGGCGCGGTCTGGAATCCGGCAATCCCCAAGCCTGCGATACGTTCTCAGCCAGGGCCTCACACTAGAACGCCTCCCGAGCGTATACTCGACGCACCATCCGATACATGCTCACTGGAATGGTCGATTCCCTATGAGAGTCGTGCTTCGGCATGGGACTCCCATGTTTCAGCGAGACGTCGATGACCGGTGACTTCAATGAAGCAAAAGGAGAGGGAACGCAAGGACGGCTCTCACGCTTTCTGTCAGAAGACCACAGACGGCTGGACAACCTCTTTCAATCGGCCGTGACTGATTCCCAACTAGTCGATAGGCAGGCCTACGATCAGTTCCGATCGGGCCTGCTGAGACATATCGGGATGGAGGAAAAGATTCTCTTGCCCGCTCTCCAACGTTTACGTGGCGGTACGCCGTTTCCCCATGCCGGCCGGCTGCGCCTCGACCACGGAGCGCTGGCGGCGTTGCTGATGCCGACTCCTACGCCGGCGATTCTCGCAACGATTCGTCGTATTCTCGCCGCTCATAATGAACTGGAGGAAGGACCAACTGGCCTCTATGCCGTCGGTGATGAACTAGCTGCCTCGGAGGCAGACGCGCTGGTCACGCGATTGCGCGCCGCTCCCGTCGTCCGCGTCACTCCGCCTTCCGACAGCCCAGCCGTGATGAGCAACCTTCGCGGGGCTTTGGAACGGGCCGGGTATCGGCTGGTCACGGATCACCTGCCCTCCAACGGAGCCGGCACCGAGATCTGAACGGGACATTCGTCTCCCATCCACCATGCGGCTACGCCTGCCAGCGAGGCTGCAGTCCTGCCCCTTTGACCATCAACCGCCGTCCGTCGATGCGGACGCGTGCATTCAGAAACAGTTCCGCCAACCAGGCGCTGCTCAAGACATGGTCGGTGACGTCTGGAATGATCACCCGGCTCTCACCCTGCGCCATGGCGGCGAAGGGGATGATTTGGTCGCCGATGAACCGGTCCACCGTCGCCTCCGATGCGATCTCCTCCAAGAGTTGCCTCGCGACATGAGTGCCGATGGATTCCGCGCTTCGTCGAAGGGCTCCGGCTTGATCGGCCCCGACCCGCACGCCGTCGCCCCTGTCCGCGAAGAGCGCCAGCGCTGCTCCGCGCTGAGCGGCCTCCGTGTCGTGACGCAGCTCGATGTCCGCCTGATAGCCCGCCTGCCGCAGCACGGAGTGAGCGGATTCGGCCATCCGCTCGCTCACTCGGCGCTCTTCCAAATGAGAAGACAATGCGATGCCCCAGACGCGCGTCACGGCAGCAGGATCCTCCATGACAAGGGGTTGCATCGGTGCCGTGATCGGTGACACCGCGAGCGAGAGAATCCCACCCCCGCTGGGAACATAGCCGGGCCGGAGGATCGTGAGCTCTGCTCGGACCTCCATCCGGGCCAACAGCGGCAAGAGCACGTGCTGGAGATGGAACGGGGAGGGAGCGAAATCCTGGAACAGGCCGCCGCGCAATTCGGCGATGATGGAGGACCCCGCGAATGCGCACACAGGAAGCAGTCCGAGCGCCAGCATGGTGGTGGAACCGGCGGACCCGATGTCCCAGCAGTAGCGGCCTCCGGGACTCAACGAACCAGGATGGAAACTAAAATCTTGGGAGCCAATCACGAGCCCTTCGGCTCGCCCGTGCACCAGCTCGGCCATCGCCTGCACGACCCGGATATGCTGTGGACGGAGACCGGGCTTGTCGCGCTTTGCCCTGACATTGATCACACGGACGGGCTGGCCCGTCAGCGCGGCAAAGGCGACGGCCTGCCTGACGATGGTCCCGCTGCCGGAATAACGGGCGCCGTTGATGATCAGCATGAAGAGCACCGTGAAGAGAGTGTGCACAAACGCCGGTTTGGTATCATGAGCCCGATATCCACCGATCTCAACAAGCGACCACGAAGAGTGCAAGACACGGTGACCTGACCGTAGGGCAGAGCGAGGGAGGCACTCGTATGCAGGAGAGAGTGTTATTGATCAGCGTGATACTGATCGGGATAGGGCTGTCACTGGCGCGGTGCCATCCGCCGGTTCCGACTCCGGTCTCGACAAACGGAGTCGGTCAGGAAGATCGTCCGGGCGCTACGGCGGAAGAAAGCCGCTAGCTCCAAAGACACAGCTGGCCGCGGCTGACCAAGTCGGCCCCCCGCGTCTTGCCGTAGCGTTTTGCATCAGCAAAACGCGCTTCCGTGTGGACTTCTTCTCCAACCACGACAAGGGCATGCCCTTGTTCCGTCTCAGTCTGCAGGCCCCGCCCTCTTGAATCTTCAGTGAGTTGTACCGGGCAGCCGGCACGGCACCGACATTGCTGAATGGCACCTGTATCGGGGATCGGACGCTGAAGGAAGTTCGCGAACGCAACCGAGTGTCTCCCTGCATGTCGAGTCACCTCAATAACAGCTAAACAACAACCACGAAGGAGGTCACGCCATGACGAAAGCCGCGTCCGAAGAGAAAGCCGTAGCCACCAAGACGCCCAGTGACATCTCGCGAGGCGAGGAGTTTGAGCACTGGCTGGATCGATTGATGGACGATATGTGGCGTCGTCCGTTCCCCAGCCTGTTTGGGCGCGACCGATGGCTTCCGATCCGACCACTCGCGATCAGGATGCCGCCGGTCGACGTCTACGAAGAGAAAGACGCGGTCGTCGTGAAGGCGGAACTCCCCGGGATGAAGAAAGAGGACATCGAGGTGAACTTGGTTGGAGAGACCCTGACCATCAAAGGAGAGAAAAAAGAGGATCAAGAAGTCAAACAGGACGATTATTACCGACGCGAGCGGTCCTATGGCTCCTTTCTGCGGAGTGTGGCGCTGCCCTGCGAGGTAAAAAGCGGCGAAATCAAGGCCTCGTTCAAGGATGGCGTTCTGGAAGTCCGAATGCCCAAGACGGAGGAAGCCAAGAAGAAGACTGTCACCGTAAAAATCGATTGAGCGGGAAATTCACGGACCCCTTGGAACCTATCGCAGAGTGGCGGCGAGGCGGTCACATCCTCGCCGCCAGAGCGAGCGATCTTGGGACAGCCTCCGCTCCGCCTGGTCCGCTTGGCTCGACGAAACCGGAGTTGGAATGGGAGGATCACGTGGAAGGATCGCTAGGCGTGCTCAGCGTGGTTCGTTCGCCAGGTCTCGGATCACCGCATCCAGTCCTGCCACCACGCGCGCCAATTTGTCATAGTGGACCTTGTCGGGGGTGTCATCGGCCGTATGGTAAAACGGATACCGGTTCAGCGCCGTGTCCGTCACCATGACGGCCGGATACCCTTCCTGCCAGAACGCCCAGTGGTCTGACCATCCGACGCCGGGAATCCAGTCCGGTAACGCACCGCCTTGGGATGGAAATTCGGCGTGGCGGCGGAAGGAGCGGAGCAGCGGTTCCACCCAGGAGGCGCAATCCCGGTTGCTGACGAAGGCGATGAAGTTGCCGGTCGAGGGGTAGGAACAGCTGAGTGGGAACGGATACCGCTGGCTTTCCGGCTCATCCGAGTAGTAGCCGATGGTTTCGAGGCTCAACATGAGCCGGATGTCGTCCTGCCGCCGGCGGCAGCGCTTGGCATAGACCCAACTGCCCATGTGCTCGGTTTGAAAGAAGGGCGGCTCCTCGTTCGCAAACCACACGAATCGAATCGTGCGCGCCGGCGCCGACTGTGCCAGCCGTTCGGCGAGCGCGAGTGCCGCCGCGGCTCCGGTGGCGTTGTCGTTCGCGCCAGGGCACCCCTGCACCGAGTCATAGTGCGCACCGACCACGAGAATGTCGTCTGGCCATCGCGCGCCAGGAATCGCCGCTTCGATGTTCTCGCAGGCGGTGCCCGAGACCATGTAGCGGTGGGAGTGCACGTTCACGTCTAGATGGCGCAAGGCGTCGCGCAGATACTCGGCCGCCGCCGTCAACCGTGGCATGCGGAAGATATTCCGTTCCCCGATGACGCCGGCCAGCTGTTCGACGTGACCTCGCAGGAGCCGCTCGAGCCGGCGCTCCTCTTCGGACAGCGGCGGGAGCGGCCCGCGGAAAGGATCGGCCGGCATGCGAATCATCCCTCATATTGTGGCATAGTGATCGCTGCCGGTGCCTCATGCCGGACAACCTGGAGGCGGCGCGGGTGCCCAGGATCATTGCGCATGTGGACATGGACGCGTTCTTTGCAGCCATCGAGGCCCGCGATACGCCGGCGCTGCGCGATGTGCCGCTCGTCGTGGGAGCCGATCCGCGGGGCGGCGCCGGGCGCGGCGTGGTCTCCACATCGAACTACCTCGCGCGCGAGTACGGCATCCACTCGGCGACACCGATCTCCACGGCCTGGCGCTTGTCGGAGGCCGCCCGCCGGCGCGGGCGGCCTCCGGTCGTGTTCGTGCCGGTCCACATGGAGAAGTACCGGGTGGGGTCTGACCGCGTCATGGCGATCATGCGGCGGTTTATGCCGCACTTGGAACCGGCGAGCATCGATGAAGCGTACGGAGATCTCAGCGCCGCGGGATCGTATGATGCGGCAGAGGCGCATTGCCGGGCCATGAAGAGTGCCATCCTCGAAGAAGAAGGGCTGACGGCGTCCGTCGGTGTGGGACCCAACAAGCTGATCGCCAAGATCGCGTCGGGGATGCACAAGCCCGATGGATTGACGGTGGTGCGCGAGGAGGAAGCCGAGGCCTTTCTCGAGCCGCTGCCCGTGCGCGTGATTCCCGGGATTGGTCCCAAGACCTCAGCGGAATTGGCCAAGGAAGGCGTGCGTCTGGTTCGGGATCTCAAACAATGGCCCCTGCCGCGGATGGAACACATGTTCGGCAAGCGCGGCGAGCATTTCTACGCCAATCTGCGGGGCCGGGATGCCTCTCCTCTCGAAGAGCGGTGGGAGCCCAAATCCATCGGGGAGCAAGAGACTTTCGAACGCGATACCCGCGAGGCCGACGCACTGTCCACCGCGCTGCAGGCCTTGTGCCGCGGTGTGATGGAACGGGGCCGCAAGGAAGGAATTCGGTCCTTCCGGAGCATCGTGCTCACCGTGCGATTTGCTGATTTCGAGACGAAGACACGCTCGCGCACGCTCGCCGCGCCCGCCGACGACGAGATGACGCTGCGGCGGGAAGCGCTGAAATTGCTCCTGCCGTTTCTGGACCGCCGAGAGAACCCGAAGAACAAATTGATTCGTCTGCTGGGGATCCGCGTGGAGAAACTGGGCTGACGCTGCGATCGCCGTGGCTCCGTGCGGGCCTTCCGGTTTATCGCCAGCCAAGCAATAGGCGTCGCTGTGGCTGGATGCCGCAGGATGGGAAGGCTGCTGTGGAATTCTTCCGCCAACGATGGGGCACGGGGCGGTCGGTGATACAACAAGCCCTTAGAATCATGAGGAGTACCGCACCGTGGTATCGGCACCGCTCTTGCTCATTCCCGCCGGTATGACGATTACCGACTCAGAACGCATCATTCCCACCGGTGAGTATAAGATTTTCCGGGACCGGCACGATGCCGGCCGCCAATTGGCTCAACGGCTGCTCCACTATAAGGATGCCCCGAACGCGATCGTGCTGGCCCTTCCCCGAGGCGGTGTCGTCCTTGGCTATGATGTCAGCCTGGCGCTGCACATTCCCTTGGACGTGTTGATTACGCGCAAACTCGGCACCCCGATGAATCCGGAACTTGCCATGGGGGCCGTGGCTGAAACCGGCTACCTGCACTTCAATCACGATGTCATTACCGAATATCAGGTGACAAAGGAGCAGCTCGATCGGGAGACGCAGGCCCAGCAACAGGAGATCGAACGGCGCCGGAAACGATATCGAGGCGGCCGGCCGTTGCCGGAGCTGAAGGGGAAAACGGTGATCGTAGTCGATGACGGCATTGCGACGGGCGCCACGTTCTTTGCATCACTCGGTGCGTTGCTGAATGCCCAGGCGGGCCGAATCGTGGCGGCCGTGCCGGTGGCGCCGCCGCGCGCCGTGGCGCAGCTCCGGCAGCTGGTGGACGACGTCGTGGTGCTGCACGAATCCGAATGGTTTTTCGGTATCGGCCAGTTCTATGAACAATTCACGCAGGTCGAAGATGCGGAAGTGACCGTGTGTCTGGAGGCCGTCCGTAAGGCGCTGCTTGGCCGATCACCCGCGGGGTCACCGTGATGGTCTTAGGAGCCGGCATTCCGTTGGAGCTGAAGGAGAAGCGATGACGATGTGCCGGGGCAGGGTGGCGGCGGTCTGGTCGATTCTATCCTTTCTCCTTCTCAGCCTGCCGATTTCCGCAAAGGCGGCTGTCGAGATTGCCGCCGGCACGGCGCCGAGCGATCGAGCGGCACTCAAGGACATTGCCGCGGCCTTCGACCGAGCCGAAGCGGCGGTGCAAAACGGCGACGTGGAGGCCCTCATGCCGTTCTATGCGGAGGCCTACAATTATCATGGGCTCAAGCGGGCGGACGTCCGGCGCGTATGGGAGGAAGTCTTTGCCCACTATCGGGGCCTGTCCTCTCAGCATGTCTTCACCAAGGTCCAAGTGATCGATGGAAACGGGACGAAGAAGGCCTACGTGACGTGTACGGGGGCGCTGCACGGGACCGACAAGGAAAGCGGGAAACCGGTGACCATCGACACCTGGGTGAACGAAGTGCATTTTCTCATCAAGGAGAATGGCGCCTGGCGATTTCACGGCAACGCCGGCGGCGACACGCGGAGGTCGCCCGCCGGCAGCGCCCCGCACCATCCGCTCTTTTAGGCGGCTCTCGCTGTTGGTGAAGCGTATCTCGTCGTACAATCCGGACCGTGAGGCCCGTTCCGATATGCGAGATACGAGAGATGAGCGACGAGTCGGATGCCACGTCACCTTACTGACAGCGGAGTGATGGCCTCCTGATGGGAACACGCATCGTCATCATTCAGGGCCATCCGGACTCGGCGCGTCGGCATTTCGGCCATGCGTTGGCCGACGAGTACGCGAAGGGCGCGGAGGACGGCGGACACGAGGTTCGTCGCGTCGACGTCGCCCAACTGGAGTTTCCGATCCTGCGGACCAAGGAGGATTTCGAACGGGGAACGCCTCCCCCTTCCATCGCCCAGGCGCAGGAGACTATTGCCTGGGCGGCGCATCTGGCCGTCTTCTATCCCTTGTGGCTCGGTTCCATGCCGGCCCTGCTCAAAGCGTTCTTCGAACAAGTCCTCCGGCCCGGGTTCGCGTACGAGTACGACCGGTCCGGTGGGTTCCCTCAAAAGAAGCTCACGGGCAAATCGGCCCGCATCATGATCACGATGGGCATGCCTGCGTTCGTCTATCAGTGGATCTTTTTCGCCCACAGCCTGCGCAGCGTCAAGCGCAGCATGCTGGGATTCACGGGCATCGCCCCGATCCGTGCCACGCTGATCGGCAACATCGAAGGGATGACCGACGCGCGCCGGATGGCGTGGCTGGATGAAGTACGGGGGCTGGGCGCGTTGGGCAAGTGACCGGCTGGACCGGCCCGGGCCGCCCGTCGGGTCGGGCCTTGACGACCTGATCCAGAACAGGAGTATGCTGAAGCGTCGCCCGGAGGTCTGTATGAAGCCGGGGTAGACGTTCGATCCATCGGTTCCGCGCGTCGCATCTCACACACCTACGCCCTCGTGCGGCCTTTATGGCCCGCGGGGGCGTCGTCTTTTTACGGTTGGCAAGGAGGTGCCGTCATGAAGAAGTGGCCGATCGTACTGGTTCTGTGTCTCGGTGCAGGAGGACTGACAATCGAGGCGCTCGCCAATCCGGCGATGCTCCCGAAACATGAAGGCTATCCGATGAAGAAGGCGGTCGATCCGGTGAGAGGGCAGTCGCTCGCCAACGATCCAGGGCAGACGAATGCCACCGGCGAACGGTCGCTCAACGAGGCGGCCAATTTCGGATCGAACGGCCTGCGGCAGGAGTTGTCGAACTACAGCGATCAGCGGGTCCTTGAAAAACCAGGAGCGGGCGTGCTTCCGAAGGTGCAAGGGCCGAACATCAGGATCGAACCGCCGGTGAAGGAAGCGACGAAGGTCAACGCCGCTCCGGAATAACGACAGCGGACGCGATGCGCGGGCGGGGCGCAAGCCGGGGCCGCCATTGCTGCGGCCCCGGCCTTGTTCACTCGATCGTGAAACGCATCACCATCCCGCGAGCGGCATGACCGTCGGGCGAGGCCGGATCGGGAAACAGGCACATCATCGCGTACCGGCCCGGCGAGAGCGAGGCAGTGAACATGCCGCGTCCGCCCGGCTCCAGGCCCGCCATCCCACCCAGCAGTCTCCCCGGCAAGGGGCCCGCCTCTCCGGGATCGAACGCGGACAGAATGTCGTCGGCCGAGGCGCCGTCGTTGAGGCGTACGAGGTTGACTTGGTGCGTTTGCTTGCCGCGATTCACCACGTAAAAGGTCTGCGGCCCTCGGCGCAGGTCCTGGATCACCACGTACTCGTAGTCGAACATCGCCATGTGCACGCTGGCCCGAAAATCGGGCGGTGGCGTGTGGCCGCCGACCACGCGCAACGCCTTCGGTTGCGTCATGGCGACGTGGGAGTGGCTGCCCCTGCGCGGGACGGCGCAGGTCACGACGTACAGGCCCGGCTCCAAGCTCAGAACGGCATCGGCGCTCCCGCCCGGGTCCACCCCGTTGGGACCGCCCATGTGCCGCACCCAACGCGGCAGTGTGCCGTGCGACTGTTGAACAAAGGAAGAGAACTCCTCAGGCGTATGCCCCTCGGCCAGCTTCAGCAGCTGCAATTGATGCGGTTCGCGTCCTTCATTGCGCAACTGAATCGCGACGAGACCGGAGGGCAGGGTGTCGGGACCTTCAAAGCGATCGTCCAGGGCGGAGAAGATGGCGACGGGAGGCCCGGCGGAAGGGTCGGCGGCGAGTGCGCCGCAGGGAATCGGCAGTGTCAAAAGCGACCAGATGAGCCGGAAGAGGAAGCGGGGGCCCATGATGACGTCCTCCACGGCACCGTTGCCGATCAGATCGTAGTTCTACTCGCTGCGCTGATCATAGCAACCAGCGGAGGCGAAGGCACTGGTAGTGTCCCGAGCACACGCTCAGGATTTACGCCAAGCGCAGGCGATCGTGCGGAGCCGAAAGGTCTTGCAGCGGCCCGATCGGGACGATGCGGGTCGGGTTGATGCTGTCGTGGGTGACGTAATAGTGCCGCTTGATATGGTCGAAGTTCACCGTGTCGGCAATGCCGGGGGTTTGATACAGGTCGCGTAGATATCCGGAGAGGTTCGGGTAATCCACGATCCGCCGGAGATTGCACTTGAAGTGGCCGTGATACACGGCGTCGAACCGCACGAGCGTGACGAACAAGCGCCAATCGGTCTCGACGAACGTGGAGCCGAAGAGGAAACGGCGGGCTGCCAGCCGGCGATCAAGCTCATCCAACGCCTCGAAGAGCCGGCGCGCCGCGCGCTCGTAGGGGCGTTGCGATGTGGCAAAGCCTGCACGATAGACCCCATCGTTGACGTTCTCGTAAATGAACTCATTGAGTTCGTCGATGTCCCGCCGCAGCGGCTCGGGGTAGAGATCAAGGCGGCTGTCGGTAAAGGCGTCGAATTCCCGGTTGAAGATCCGCATCAGGTCGTCATCGGAATTCGTCACGATCCGTCGCGTCACCGTGTCCCATAAGACCGGCACGGTCACGCGGCCGGTATACCGCGCATCGGTAGCCAGGTAGGCTTCGCGCAGAAATGCAAAGCCATTGATGGGATCCTGCGAATGCCCCGGTCCGTCGCGGAACGCCCATCCCCGCTCATCTCGGATCGGATCCACCACGGTCATGCCGATCACCGATTCGAGTCGCTTCAGCTTGCGGACGATGATGGTGCGATGCGCCCATGGACAAGCCCACGACACATACAGATGGTAGCGTCCGGCTGCGGCGGGATACCCGGAACGGCCGTCCACCGTCACCAGGTCGCGAAACGCGTCGGGCTGCCGTTGAAATTCTCCGGACGCGCTGTGCTCGTTCGGAAATTGTGCGCGAATTGCCATAATGGCACCGGTCCTGGCTGAGCGAAGCAATCCGCATTATCCCACGAGCCGTCGCAGACGAGGGGGGTTTTTTCACGCCGCTGCGGGAGGCGGTTGCAGGAGGCGTGATGCTTCAGTAGAGTAAGCCGTTCTTCCCTGCTGGGGTTACTGGTTGGACTTGAAAGGAAGCGCCGTGTCTCGCAATCATCGCGTGTCCCTCGCGCTGCTGGTCTGGTACGTCGCCGTGTCCGTCTGGACGGCCCGCCAGCCGGCCGACCCTCAGTTCTGGCTGCTGGCCAGCATCCTTCCCGCTGTGTTCGTCGTCGTCCTGATTGCGACCTACCGGCGGTTTCCGCTGTCCCAGACGTCCTACGCGCTGATCACGGTGTTTCTCACGCTCCATACGGTGGGGGTGCATTACACCTATGCCGAGGTGCCGGCCGGCGCGTGGCTCCAACAGGCGATGCATTTCAATCGCAACCACTTCGACCGCCTCGTGCACTTCAGTTTCGGGTTTCTGTTCGCCTATCCGCTGGAGGAGTTGTTCCGCCTGACCGGCGGCATCCGCGGGTGGCTCCTCTATTATCTCCCGGTCATGACCGTCCTGGGCTTGAGCGGCTTGTGGGAAATCATCGAATCCTGGGTCGCCAGGATGGTCCATCCCGAACTGGGCGTCACCTACCTCGGATCGCAGGGCGACATCTGGGACGCCCAGAAGGACATGGCCGCAGCGCTCTACGGCGCGCTCCTGTGCATGGGCGTGCTGGCGGTGCTGCGGGTATGGCGGCGCCTGCGCCCGGAGCTTGCGCCTGACGTCATGGTGGCCGACTAGCCTCCATGGCGGCGGGGGCGCGAAAGCCAGGGGACCAAGATGCTCCACCTCGCCGCCTCGCACTCGGCTTGGCTCTGTGGTATGCGGCGGTGTGGGTCTGGGGCGCCATTGATCCCAACGACCGCCAAGACTGGCTGCTCGAAAATCTGCTGGCCATCGCGGCAGTCGCGGGGCTGTGGCTGACGCGCCGGCGGTTCGCGTTCTCTTCGGCGTCGTACGTGCTGATCACCGCTTTTCTCACGCTTCACGCCATCGGTGCGCACTACACCTACGCGGAAGTTCCTTTCGGATTCTGGCTCAAGGACTGGCTCGGGTTGAGCCGCAACCCGTTCGACCGGTTGGTTCATTTCGGATTCGGCGCCCTGTTGGTGTATCCCCTTCGGGAAATTCACGTCCGGCTGGCAGGGGTGCAAGGATTCTGGTCCTACTATTTTCCAGCCAGCAGCATTCTCGCGCTCAGTGGACTGTTCGAGATCATCGAGGCCATCGTCGCCATCCTGGTGAGTCCCGAACTCGGCACGCTCTATCTCGGCACCCAAGGCGACGAATGGGACGCACAAAAGGACATGGCGGCGGCATTCACCGGTGCGGTGTTGACCATGGCGTGGGTCCGATTGCGTGCTGCCGCAGGCCGCTCCACCGGCAGTCCTTGAGCCCGCCAATGCGGCTGCCCCGTTTCACCACGGCAGGCAGCGCCGGTGGTGGCAAAAGTCCACGATTGCATGCAGGGTGGCCGGCTGAACCCTAGGTTTACGAAGGCATGCGTCCTGCTGTGCCCAGCAACGGGATGAGGATCATCGCCGAATCATGCAGGGAGGCCGTGCATTGCTCGGGACGTGCCCGCCATGACGCCGGCCGGAACACCGACCCGGCGGCCCGCGGGGTGGTGAGAAGGTGTAAGGATCTGATGCGACGAAAGAGAGCGATCGAATGCCTTGGTTGATGTTTGCCGTGAGCGCGGTGGTGATCTTGGTGGTCGGCACGAAATTGTCGCGTGACGCCGACCGCATTGCCGAACTTTCCGGGTTGGGACGGCTGTGGATCGGCGTCGTACTCATGGCCTCCGCCACGTCGTTGCCCGAAGTCTTTACAACCGCGAGCGCTGGCTTGATGCATGAGCCGGATCTCGCGGCTGGGAACCTGTTCGGCGCGGGATTGACGAACATGTTTACGCTCGGCCTGATCGACTTGCTGCATCGCCAGAAAAGGGTATGGGCCCAGGCGGCGATGGAGCACACGCTCACCGCCGCGCTGGCCATGGTGCTCACCGCGCTCGCCGCCTTTTTCGTCCTGCTGCGGGCGGATCACTCCATCCTGGGAGTGGGGCTCGGCAGCTTCCTGCTGATGCTGCTCTATGTCCTCGGCATGCGATTGGTGTATCGCCAAGAGGACATGAAGCGGCGGCAGCGGGAGCAGGAAGCCCTGGAGGAAAAGCTTGACGGCTTGCCGAGAAGCGCCGAAAGCCGCCGTGTCGAGCTTCGCCGAGCCCTCATCGGATTCGGCATGGCCGCGGCGGCCTTGCTGGTGGCGGCGCCGCTCCTGGCTTGGTCGGCTGAACGCATTGCTGAGGAGACCGGCATCAGCACGTCCTTCATTGGCACGTCGCTGGTCGGCATCGCGACCGCGCTGCCGGAATTGGCGACGTCGCTCGCCGCGGTGCGCCTCGGCGCCTTCGACCTGGCGGTGGGCAATCTGTTCGGCAGCAATGCCTTCAATATGGCGGCGTTCTTTTTTGCGGATCTGGCGTATCGAGACGGCAGCCTGCTGAACAGCGTCAGTTCGACCCATGCGCTGACCGCGCTGTGGTCGATTGTGATGATGAGCTTGGGTCTCATCGGCATCATCTATCGGGCGGAAAAGCGGTTCATGCTGATCGAACCGGACAGCCTGCTCATGATTCTGGCGTATGGAGCGGGGCTCTGGCTCTTGTTTGGGTAGGGGAAGGAACAGCGGATTGATGACGTCGCCTGAGAGATCGACTGTGCCGACGGCGTGGCATGCCAGCGAGCTCCGCGACCTGGCGGCGAAGCTGGGCACCGACCTCGATGCCGGCTTGGCGGCCGACGAGGCGGTCCGCCGCCAGCAACGCGAGGGGTTCAATGAGCTGCCCGAGGTGGCGGGGGTCTCCTGGCTCCGGCTCCTCCTCTCGCAGTTCACTAGCATCATCATCTGGGTTTTGATCGGGGCAGCGGTGCTGTCCGGGCTGCTGCGGGACTGGCTGGACGCCGCGGCCATTTTCGCGATCGTCCTGCTGAACGGCATCCTCGGCTTCACGCAGGAATACCGCGCCGAGCGGTCGCTCGCGGCGCTGCGCAAGATGTCCGTCGCCATGGCGCGTGTCGTGCGCGGCGGCGTCCCGTTGGCCCTTCCGGCGCGTGAGCTCGTCCCCGGGGACGTGATTCTGCTCGAGGCAGGCGACCGTGTCCCCGCGGATGCCCGCCTCGTGTACGCGTCGCATTTCCAGGCGCAGGAAGCCTCGCTCACCGGGGAGTCCACGCCGGTTCAAAAGGGGTGCGCGGTGCTGCCGTCGGCTGAGGTTCCGCTGGCCGACCGCACCAACATGGTGTTCATGGGCACCGTAGCGGTCTCGGGCAAAGCCCGCGCGGTGGTGGTCGCAACCGGGTCGGCGACGGAGCTGGGACGGATCGCGTCCATGATCCGGCAGGCCGCGGAGGCCGAGCGGTCCGAGACGCCGCTGCAGCGGCGGTTGGAACGGTTCGGCTACACGCTGCTGTGGCTCGCCTTGGGCGTGGTGGCGATCGTGTTCGGGTTGGGCTACCTGCGGGGAGAGCCGCTGGTCGACATGTTTCTGATTGCCGTCAGCCTGGCGGTTGCCGCCGTGCCGGAAGGGCTGCCGGCCGTCGTAACGATCACGCTCGCGCTCGGCGTCACCCGGATGGTGCAGCGGAACGCGTTGATCCGCAAGCTGCCGGCGGTGGAGGCGTTGGGGTCGGCGACGGTCATTTGTACGGACAAGACCGGCACGCTGACCAAGAATGAAATGACCGTCACGCATCTCATCACGGACGGCCATGTGTTCGCGGTGACCGGAGAAGGCTATGCGCCGGAAGGCAGCATCAAGCAAGCCGAGGCTCAGGTCGAGGGGCAGGTCCAACAGGCGTCAAGAGGAACCGAAGGCCCTGCATCCGGTCTTCCTCCCGCGGTTCTCCGCCTGCTGACGGCTGCGGTCCTCTGCAATGGAGCCGAGCTTCGGCGCGAAGGAGACCGGTGGGTGGTGCTGGGTGATCCGACGGAAGGCGCGTTGTTGGTGGCGGCGGCCAAGGCCGGTTTGACGAAGGACACGTTGGAGTGCGCGGCGCCCTTCCAGCAGGAGATCCCCTTCGACGCGGAACGGAAGATGATGACCATCGTCTGCCGGACGCCGTCGGGGGCCGTTGCGTACAGCAAGGGGGCGCCGGATGTCCTGCTGAAGCGGTGCGTGAGCCGGCTCACGCTCGAGGGACGCATCGAGGCGCTGGATGAAGCGGACCGGCAGCGCATCGCCGCGGCGAATCACTGGTTGGCGCAGCAGGCGTTGCGGGTGCTTGCCGTGGCCGAGCACCCCCTTGAGGGGCCTGCACTTCCGCCGGACGAAGAGATCGAAAGCCAATTGGTCTTCCTCGGTCTCGTGGCGATGAAGGATCCGCTGCGGCCGGAGGCCATCGAGGCCGTCCGCCTCTGCCATGGCGCCGGCATCCGAACCACTATGATCACCGGGGACCATCAGGACACGGCCGTCGCGATCGCCCGCGAGCTCGGGCTCGCCCGGCACGACGCGGCGGCCTTGGCCGGAGCGGAACTGGATCGATTGACGGACGGGGATCTCGCGGACCGGATCGAGCGAGTCTCCGTGTTCGCGCGCGTCTCGGCCGAGCACAAGCTGCGCATCGTCCAGGCGTGGAAGCGCAAAGGGGCCGTCGTGGCCATGACGGGCGACGGGGTCAACGATGCGCCGGCGATCAAGGCCGCCGACATCGGCGTGGCCATGGGCATCACCGGCACCGACGTGACGAAGGAAGCGTCGGACATGGTGGTCATGGACGACAACTTCGCCTCCATCGCCGCCGCGGTAGAGGAGGGCCGCGCGATTCTCGACAACATCCGCAAGACGGTCCACTTCCTGCTGTCGTGCAACGTGAGCGAAGTGCTGGTCATGTTCTTTGCGGCACTGTTCGGGCTGCCGCTCCCGCTGCTGCCGATCCAAATTTTGTGGATGAACCTGGTGACGGACGGGATCCCGGCGCTGGCGTTGGCGGTGGATCCCAAGGCGCCCGATCTGATGACGCGGCCCCCCCGCCGCCCCGACGAACCGTTGATGGATCGATCCCGGCTGCTGTCCATCGGCTCGGAAGGCCTTCTCCTCGCGTCCATCGCCTTGGCCGCGTTCGTCGTGAGCCTGTTCGTCTGGCAGCAGTCGCTCGAGCAAGCCCGGACCGTGACTTTTACCGTCATGGTCCTCGCGCAGCTGGTCCATGCCTTCAATTCCCGAAGCGAACGGCTCTCGCTGTGGCAGCTGGGCCTCGTCAGCAACCGACCGCTGGTCTGGGCGTTTGTGGCCTCGCTGGGCGTGCACTTGGTGATCCTCACGATGCCCGCGGCCGCCCCCATCTTCAAGGTCGCGCCGTTGCCGCTTGAGGACTGGGAGCTCATGATCGTGATGGGAGGGCTCCCGCTGCTGCTGATGGAAGCGATAAAAGCGATCCGGCGACTCCGGTAGGCTGGTGGGATCACCGGTCCCGCGCCGGTTGTGTCACGAGTGGCATCGAACCGTCAATGCACGTACTCTACGCAGGGGGTTTTCACGCATCCGTCCTCCGTCGTGCTATTCTCACGTGCAACGTTGAGTGGGCATTCGGCTCGATCGCCGACGGGGGAAGAACTCCCTCCAAATGGCGCGCATGCGCGAGAAGGAGCATAGTGCGGTGAGCATAACCAGACCGGTTCCTGTCCGGATGTCCACGATCCTCATTGCGACAGACTTCCAGCGTTCCGCGCGGCGCGCGTTTGTCTATGCCGTGCATCTGGCCCGCGTCTTCGGCGCCCGCTTACAGATCGTGCACGTCATCAAGACGGCGACCGATTCGTCGGATGAGCCCCCGGACAGCCGGTCCATGGCCTCGCGCAAGACCTCGGCGCTGCTGCAACTCGGTCGCCTGGTGCTCACCGCCAAGGAAGCCAGGGTGAAGGCGGAGCACCTTCTGTTGTACGGGTCTCCTGTCGATTGTCTCGATGAAGCCGTGAGGCGCACCCATGCCGATGTCCTCGTCATGGGAACAGAAGGCCGCACGGGGTGGGATAGGCTCCGGCTCGGCAGCACCGCCGAGGCACTGGTGCGGGATGCGTCCTGTCCCGTGCTGACCGTGCATGGCGGGGGGCGTGATGTGCCGGCCCATCACGCCACGGTGCAGCTGCGCCGCTGGCTGGTCGGGACGGATTTTTCCGCCGATGCCGACGCGGCGCTCCACATCGTGTCCGGCCTGGCAGCCACACTGGGCGGGTCCGTGCGTCTGGTGCATGCACTCGAGGCGGCTTCGGGGAGGGACCGAGCCGAGCGCGGGCTGCAGCGGCACATCCGGGAGCTCGAGCGCCTTGGGGTCGAGGCTGAAGGGCGATGCCTTGAGGGGAGACCCGTGGACGTGATGCTGTCGGAAGCCGCCGAGTGGGAAGTCGATGTCATCGCCGCGGGCACCCAGGGCAAGCGAGGGCTCCAGCGCCTGCTGCTCGGGAGCGTCGCGGCGGAATTGTTGAAACGGGCCGCCTGTCCGGTCTTGACGGTTCGGCGGCAGGCCGTGCGCCGCGGGCGCCGCATGACACCATGACCATCACGATCGAATACTTCTTGCTGGCCGCGTCGGCGCTGCTGCTGCTCAGCATCTTTGGCAGCAAGGCGACGGGCCGGATGGGCGTGCCGGTCCTGGTTCTCTTCCTGCTGATCGGGATGCTGGCCGGCTCGGAAGGCCCCGGCGGCATTCATTTCGACAATCCGTGGATGGCGCAGTCACTCGGCGTCGTGGCGCTCACCTTCATCTTGTTCGCCGGCGGGTTGGACACGCAATGGTCGAGCGTGAATCGGATGTTGGGCCATGGCATCGCCCTCTCCACCGTCGGCGTCGCCATCACGGCCGGCCTCGTCGGATGGTTCGCGACGGCGGCGCTCGGCATGACCTGGACGGACGGATTGCTGATCGGCTCGATCGTGTCGTCCACAGACGCCGCGGCGGTGTTCGCGGTCATGCGGTCGCGCTACGTCAGTCTCAAGCCGCCGTTGAAACCCCTGCTCGAGCTCGAATCGGGCAGCAACGATCCCATGGCGGTGTTTCTGACGATGGGCATGATCACGCTCATCACGGGTGCCTCGGAGTCGCCCGTGGATTTGGTGCCGATGTTCATCCGCCAAATGATCCTCGGAGCAGTCATCGGCTTCGGCGCCGGGAAAATGATCGTGCTGCTGGTCAATCGGATGCGGCTGGAGTACGAAGGCCTCTATCCCGTGCTCACCCTGTCCCTCGTCCTGTTGACCTACAGCGGCAGCGCCTGGCTCGGAGGGAACGGATTTCTCGCCGTGTACCTGGCCGGACTCTATCTGGGCAACAGCAATTTCATCCACAAGCGCAGCCTGCTGCGGTTTCATGACGGGCTGGCGTGGCTCATGCAGATTGCCATGTTCCTCACGCTCGGCCTGCAGGTGTTCCCGACCCAGCTGGCGTCAGTCGTCTGGCCCGGGCTCTCGCTCTCGCTGTTCCTCATGTTCATCGCGAGACCGATCGCAGTGTTCGGCACGCTGGCGCCAACGAGTTTGTCGTTACGGCAGAAGACGATGATTGCCTGGGTGGGACTGCGCGGCGCCGTGCCGATCATCCTCGGCACGTTTCCGCTGCTCGCCGGTGTCCCGCAAGCCGGCATGATCTTCAATCTGGTGTTTTTCATCGTGCTCACGTCGGTGCTCTTGCAGGGGACCTCCATCCCGACGATCGCGCGATGGTTGGGGGTGGACGAGCCCTTGCGGCGAGATTTCGAGACCTCGCCGGGCTGGGACGCGCCCGCCGTTCTGAAAAGCGGCATCGTGGAGGTCGGCGTTCCGAAGAGTTCTCCCGCGGTAGGCCGACGGCTGCTGGATCTCGGCCTTCCGAAGCACGCATTTGTGCTCTTGGTCAGCCGAAACGGCCATACGTTCGTTCCCGAAGGCAGTACCGTGCTCGAGGCCGACGATTCGATGCTGATCTTCACGGATCAAGATTCGTCGCTCCAGCTTCGCGCCATGTTCGACATCCGCGGCCCGGAAGACAGCGCCTTCGACCGGTTCAGGGATCAAGTCTTGTGAGCGCGCCCTTGGGTACTCCCCAGTATGTGAGGGAGGAGCCCCTCAGTAACGTGAAGGGGCGGGGCTGTTCCTGGGAGTGCGCTCAGTGGAAACGAGAGGGCCTCACGAGACACCGAGGATTCAGGTCGCAGCTGGTTGTGCGACACGGTCTACTCGGTTCGCTGTCGCCGGGCGTACGATGGGTGGAGTCGCACTTGCGCTCTGGATGGCTGCCTGTGCACTGCCCCAGGAAGTCTCGAAGACGCCCCGCAGCGCCACCGAACAGCTGTTGCTCACGCAGGCGGTTGAGCGCGCCTTGACGGGATTGATGGTGCCGCTGCCCGACGGCGCGGCGCTTTACGTGGAAGTCAGCGGCTTGCAGACGGATCGGGCGCATCTTCATCTGGATGAAGAGGAGCAGACCTTCGGTGTGATTGATAACCCCTCGTGGGACTTGGGGTACCTGCGGGACACCGTGGCGGGACGGTTGGGGGAACTCGGATTCCGGCTGGTGCAGCGGGACGGCGAGGCCACCTATCTGGCACGCATCATGGTCCAGTCCATGGGGACCAATCAGAGAAAGACCTTTTTCGGAATCCCGCCCATCCAGAGCTTGATCATCCCCTTTGCGCTGCCTGCGCTCACGATCTATCAGGAGTTGGACCAGTTGGCTCACGTCCGTCTGCATCTGGATTTCTATGAGTCGGCCACGGGGCGCTACGTCCGCCGTACCGACTATGTATCGGCGAACACCTTCTACAATCAGTACACCGTGCTGTTTTTCTTCACCTTTCGGCACACCGATCTCGTGGATGCGCCGTGACGGCAAGCCCGGCCGGATATGGACGCTGCGATGGACCTGACGCATGAGTTGAAGCCGCTCCGGCGCATCGACGGATATCTGCCCATCTCGGACTACGGTCTGATCGGCGACGGCGCCACCGCGGCGCTGGTCGGCCGAGACGGCGCTGTCGCCTGGTTGTGCCTGCCAAGGTTCGACGCTGAGCCGGTGTTTTGCAGCCTGCTCGACGCGGAACGGGGCGGTGCGTTCACCCTTCAGCCTGACAATCTCCGAGAATCGGCACAAGTCTATGAGCCGGACACGGCGGTCTTGACGACGGACCTGCGGAGCGATACGGGACTGGTGCGGATCAGAGACTGCTGTCCGCTCGTGGCGGGCGCCGATCTCATGGAAGACGTGCCAGCGACGCGCCGCGAATTGCTCCGCACCGCCACGGTGTTGGAAGGGACTGTGCGCCTTCAGATCAATGTGGCGCCGCGCGGAGGCGGCGATGCGGAGCCGCGGGACGGCGGATGGCGCATTCGCTGCACCCGGCGGCCCGACCTGACACTCTATCTGTTCTCCTCGGTTCCGCTGACCGGCCTGCGGAGCTGGGTGACCTTGCGCGCCGGGCAATCGCTGCATCTGCTGTTGCGCTGGAGACCATCGCATTCCCTGCCGACCCCGTTCGACCCGGACAAGTTGTATGAAGATACCCGGGAGGTGTGGCGGCGCTGGGTCGCCGCCGTGCGCTACCGGGGTCCGCAGCCCGAGCTCGTGCGCCGCTCCGCGATCACGCTCAAATTGCTCGATCACTTCGAGAACGGCGCCATTGTGGCCGCGCCCACATCCTCGCTCCCAGAATGGATCGGAGGCTCCCGCAATTGGGACTATCGCTACGCCTGGATACGCGACGCTGCATTCTCGGTGTATGCGCTGCATCGTATCGGGATGTCGCATGAAGCCGCGGGCTTTCTCGCATGGGTGCTCGACGCCGTGGAACGCGAGGGACATCCGCGGGTCATGTACGACCTCGACGGCAAGCGGCCGCCCGCAGAGCGCCACGATCCGGAACTCGAAGGGTATCGGCGTTCGGCACCGGTGCGGTGGGGGAATGCCGCAGCCGAGCAGCGGCAGCACGACGTCTATGGCGAAATCCTGGACTGCGCCTTCCAATGGGCGGCGCATCATGGCGAGATCCCGGAGGCGCTATGGCGCTGCCTGAGCATGCTGGCCGAGGCAGCGGGGCGGGAATGGCGCGAACCCGATCACGGAATTTGGGAGGTGCGCACGACCGGCCGGCCGTTCACCTATTCCGCCGCCATGTGCCATGTGGCGGTGGATCGAGCGGCGCGCGCGGCGGAACGGTTCGGCCTGGACGGTCCTATCGAGCGATGGAAACAGACCGCGTCGAGCATCGAACAGGCCATCTTGACGGAAGCCTGGGATCCCGCCATTCAGTCGCTGACGGAGCATCTCGGCGGCGGCGGGTTGGATGCCAGTTTGCTTGCGTTGCCCTTGCGGCGGGTCGTGCCGGCGGACCATCCGAAGATGGTCGCGACGACGCGCGCCATCGTGGACCGGCTGGGTGCCGGGCGCGGGCTTCTCTATCGTTATCTTCCGGAGAAATCGCCGGACGGCATCGAGGGCCATGAGGGCGCCTTTCTGCTCTGCAGCTTTTGGCTGGTGGACAACCTGGCCCGGCAAGGCCGCCTGGAGGAGGCGCTCGAATTGTTCGACTCGCTGTGCGCGCGAGCCGGGGTCTTGGGGCTTCTGCCGGAGGAGATCGACCCGTCATCGGGAGCCTTTCTGGGGAATTACCCCCAAGCCTTCAGCCATATCGGCCTGATCTCGAGCGGGGTGAACTTGTCCCGCCTGCTCGGCGCTCGTCAGCCGCTCGATACGTCTTCGTGACCGCCATGGGACCCGCTCCCCGCTGGTTCATTGCCGGCGTCATCCTCATTCTGGCCGTTCCGATCCTCACGGTGCTGCTCAACTACTCGCCGCTCAGTGGAATGGTGAAGGCGGCGTTGAGGAGTCGGGCTGGCGTCGAAGTGTCCTCGTTTCAGCTGCGCCTCCTTCCCCGGCCCGGCATTGAGCTGCGGGACGTGGTGATGACAAGCGCCTCGGACCCCGACGCCGTCTTCCGTGCCAGCCGGGCGGCGCTGAGCCTGCGCCTGGCGCCGTTGTTTCAGAAGCGGCTGGCGTTCGTGGAGATCCGCGTGGCACAGCCCAAGATCGTCGTGCGGCGGGATTCCGGAGGCCGGTGGCATTTTCCGTTCATCGAAAAGACGCCGCACCGCCAGAACCACGTCCGCACGACCGACGATTTCACGCTGGAGTGGGTGCTGCCCGACGTCGACGTGCAGGGTGGCGAACTGACGGTCATCGATGACGCTGCGCGCGGGAGGCCTCCGACCCTCGTCCTCACGGATGTGCACGTCGCCCTCCACAGCCATGTATTGCGGCGGCAAGCGGACGTGGCGCTCACGGCCGCCCTGGGCGACGGCGGCATCACGGTCAATGGCCTCGTGTCCTTGCTCCGCATCGAGCCCGATCCTGCTCCGGCCGCGATCCCGTTGGGATTCGACGGGACCGTGGAGCTGACGCGGTTCGACCTCGCTCCTTGGGTGACGGGCTCCGGGGCATCGGCGCAGCCACTTGATCTCACCGCGCATGTTGCGCTGTCGCCTGGGACGCTCGGGTACGATGCCGCCGTGTCCGATATCCATGCCGCGCTGCGCTGGGTGCGCGTCCACGGGCAGGGACTGATCCGGCATGCCGGGACCGGTCAAACCGCCTATTCGGTGACCTTCTCCGCCACGCCCCTCTCCGCCGCGGTCCTCCTGAAGGAGTTGCCCGAGGATTGGATCCCGGCGAATGTCCGTGCCGCGGTGACCGAGCACGCGCTGGCAGGGACGGTGGAGGTGATGTCCACGAGCCTCAGCGGCTTCGTCGGTTTGCCTCCGGCATGGCACGCCACCGCGAAGCTGTCGGAAGGACAAGGGCGATTCGGGCCGGACCGCTTGCCGGTCAGGGACGTGGCGGCTTCTGTGTTCGCGACGCAGGATCACCTCGAACTGTTGAACCTCTCCGGAACGATGGGAGGCATGAAGCTGTCCGATGGCAGGCTGGAGGTGGCCCATTTCGATGCGGCGCCCGCCCTCGATCTGACCTTGGCGGGATCCGGAACGGTCGGAGAGCTGGTGACCCTGCTCCATGATTTCAGCGAGGGCGCGGCGGGGGAAAACGTGCTGAAGACCATTACGAATCCGGAGGGCGAGGTGCAGCTGTCCATCCATGCGGTTGGCGCGCTGGTTCCGGAGCCGCGCGTCGCCCTCGTCAGCGCGGACATCACGGTCCATGACCTTGGCGCGTATCTGCCGCATCTGAAGTTGGCGGTCGAGCATTTGGAGGGGACGGTGGGGGTTCGGGGCGAGCTGATCGACCTCAAGCATCTGCGAGGGACCGTGGGTCCGATTGCCTTTGACGCCGCCGGCACTGCGGAGATGGGGGACAATCCCCGCTTTGACGACGTGACGGTGGGACTGTCCGCCCAAGGCGGGGATCTCGCGCAATGGGTGTCCGCCGGCGCCGGCGGTGATGACGACTTCATCGTGCGCGGACCGGCGCATTCCGTGTTGCGGCTGTCCGGGCCCGTGAGCGAGCCGGCGTTCAACGGGCGGCTCGATTTGACGCAGCTCGACATCGACGCAGCGGCCGTTCGAAAACGGGCAGGGGTTGCGGCTGCCGTACAATTCAAAGGAACGTTGGTGCGGCAAGAGCTGGTCTCGCTTCATGACGTGAGTCTGGTGCTGCCGTCCGCTCGTGTGGACGGCCGCGGCCAGGTCCGAGTGACCCGCCCCGTCCGGTTCGACCTGTCCTTGGAGGGTCGATCGTTGCCGGTCGCCGGATTGTCCGAGGCCTTCGTGGTCGGTCCTCTCGAAGACGGCGTGCTCGATGCGGCTGTCACCGTGAAAGGCCAGAATGGTGATTGGCGGTCGTGGCCGATCACCGGCCGGCTGAGTCTACGCCGGGGGCTGTTGGTCGTGCCCGGGCTGCACGAGGCGGTCCATGACGTCGACGCGACCGTGGAGTTGGCCGCTGGAGACGTGGCGATCCATCGCCTGGCATTTCGAATCGGAGACAGCGAGGTTTCGGCCACCGGGATCGTCAAGCAGTGGGCGAGCGAGCCCAGTCCCACCCTACAGGTGGAATCGTCGAACCTGGATCTCACGCGGCTCCTTCCGATGCGGGAGGGGGCGGAACAGACATCAGGCGTGGAGGCGTTGCGGCAGTGGGTGGCACGAGGCCGGGCCGATGTGACGGCCAGGATCGACCAAGCCCGCTATCAGCTGCTGGCCTTCAGGACGTTGGCCGCTCACTTGCACGCAGAGCCGGGAGCTGCCGAGTTGGTGTTGACCAAGGGGGAAGCGGTCGAGGGCACCGTGTCCGGACGCGTTCGCCTTTCGGCCCGCGGCGATCAGCCTCTCCTCCTGGACGGCGATCTGCATATTGACGGCATGCCGGTGCACCACGTGCTGTCCATGATCGATTCCGACCCCGACCGCTTGCGCGGACGGCTTGCGTTTGATGGGCGCGTGGAAGGTTCGCTTCAGGCGGCCGTTCCCGTTCTCACTACCGTCACGAGCCGTGAACCGATGCATCTCACGCTCACCGACGGGCGGGTGGTGCATGGGACGGTGTTGCCCAAGGTCCTCAAACTGCTCAACGTCCCCGCCGTCCTGGGGAAGGTGGACTTCGACCGGGATGGCATCCCGTTCGATGCCGTGTCGGCCACCGTGACTGCGGAAGGCGGCGTCCTCAGCTCGGAGAATCTCCGCTTCGAGAGCCCTCTGATGAAGGTGACCGGGGCGGGGACATGGAATGTGGTGACCGATGACCTCAATCTGGCGCTGGCCGTCAGTCCGTTCGGTGCCTATTCGGATGTGATCGGAAAGATTCCCTTGTTCGGTCGGTTGCTGGAAGGCGATCGTCCGGGGTTGACCACGGCCCTCTTCGAAGTCACCGGGCCTCTGGAGGATCCCAACGTCCGCTATCTGCCGATCGAGTCGGTCGCGAAGGGGCTGACAGGTTATCCGCGGCTCGCCATCGACCTGCTGCGAAACACTGTGTCTTTGCCGTTCGAACTCATGACGCCCGCCGCGCCATGACGCTCTGCCGTTCTGTCAGGGTGCCGGCGGTTGTAATATGATCGTGCGCGGCGTGGCAGCCAAAATGCGGCGGAGCCGTCCGTCGTCGTCTTCGTCGTAGATCTCGCCGACGATTTCTTCAAGAATATCTTCCAGCGTGACGATGCCCAGCAGCGCGCCGTCGGCGTAGACCACCGCCATGTGCATCCGGCGTTCCTGGAGCAGACGAAGGCCGGTGAGGAGGCGTACGTCGGCCTGGAGCTTTAGGGCCGGCCTGATGAGGGACTGCCAATTGTCCTGCCCCGACTTGCGGAGGCTCATGAACTCCTTGGTGTTGAGCATGCCGATCACGTCGCGGCCTTGGACGACCGGCAGACGGGTGTGGCCGGACGCGAGAATGACTGCTTCCACCTCCTGCGCTGATTGGGCCGCCTCGACACGCACCACGTGCTGCCACGGAAGGTAGATTTCCTTGATGCTGCGGCGCTCGAGATTGACCAGGTTCAAGACGTATTGACGATGCGGCGCCGAAAGCGATTGCAGCGCGATCATGGGTTCAAGCGATTCCCCCGCGGTCTCGGCGGGTTCAGACGGCGCCGCTCGGTCGGCTTTTCGTATGCGGATCAGGCCCACCACCCACAAGACCTGCTTGGTGGACCACTCAAAGAGGGTCACGATCGGTCCGAAGATCCGGTCGAAGAGTGAGAGCCAGCGCGCCGCTCGCAGGGCGAAGCCAAGCGAGTTCTGCAGAGCCAGCGACTTCGGCACCAATTCCCCGATGACCACCGTGGCGTAGGTCAGCGGCACCACCACAATGGCGATGGCCAGCGCATCGGCCGTCGCTTCGGAGACGTTGAGTTGGCGCTCGAGAGTCGGACTCAGCAGGTTCTCAGCGCCTGCGCCGCCAACCGCTCCGGCAATGGCCCCGACCAGGGTGATGCCGATCTGCACCACGGACAGCGTCCGCTCGGGGTTCTCCCTCAATTGAAGCAGCAGCGAGGCCCGTTTGTGGCCTTGGCGCACCAGTGTTCGCAAGTACGGCCGGTGGACCGCAACGAAGGCGATTTCGGCGGCCGCCAGGAGACCGTTCAGAGCGAGGCAGACGGAAATGACGATCAGTTCGAGCATGACGTGCCTTTCAACCGAGCGATACAGCAGTGGGTGGTGCGGCGCGTGCCCTCCGGCCTCTCACTCTGCCCAGGCGGCGGCATGGGATCCGCTCACGCACGGGTCCCTCGCACGACGAGCACCGAGCACGGGGCGTGCTGCAACACCGTCTCCGACACGCTGCCGAGATGGAGCCGCTCGGCCTTCGTCACCCCGCGGGAGCCGATGACGACGAGGTCGGCCCGGTCGGCTTCGACGCGCGTCACGATCGTGTCGACGACGTGATCCTGCTCCACAGCGGTGACGACCGCATAGCCATCCTTGAGGAACTCGTTTCGCAGGCGCTGGACCAGGCCGGCGGCCCGATCCAGCGACCGCTTGTTCAACGCCTTGAGCTGCGCGTCCGACAAGTGCCGCGCAGCCAGTTTCGTGACCGTGCTCTCGACGGAGGACAGAATCGTCACCGTCGCCTCCTGCGGCAGGACGCGCGTCCGCAGAAAGGTCGCCGCCGTCCGGGAGTGGCGCGTGTCGTCCACCGCCAGCGTGACACGGGCCAGTTTCCGCACCGGCTGTTTGACGATCCACACCGGGCAGGGCGCCGAGGCCGCGACCCGGCGCGACACGCTGCCGAGCAAGAACGTCTTGATATCGCTCAATCCGCGTGAGCCGATGAGGATCAAATCGGTCTTGAGGCGGCGGGCTTGGCTCGCGATGGTGGAGGCCGGCGGCCCATAGGCCAACACCGTGCGGTAGGCGGTCCGCGGAGCGCTGATGGCCTGGCTCAAGGCCACTTTGCCCAGACGTTCACTGTCGCGCAACAGAATCCGGCCGGCCTGCTCCGACGCCGACAGCGCCCGAGCGGTGGCTCGGGATTTGTTCCCCTGCGCGGCGCGGATGGCTCCGCGGTCCACGACGTGGATGATCGTCACCTGCTCGGGCTCGCGTTCGGCGAGCGCTTCCAAGGCCCCAACCGCCCACTGTCCGTATTCGGAACCATCAACGGCACAGAGAATTCGCATGGCATCTCCTTTTCTCTTGGACCCTAAAACCGCGCGATCGCTGCGGTATCCATTCTGCATCTTCTGCATCCGATGTGCCCGTGAGGCCGTTCCCGTGAGTTCGAAGAACCCAGGAGTCATTCGAGGACAGGTCCAGCAGGATAGGGCACGCTGCGGCGTTTTGCAGCAGGGAAACCCATGGAGGTGGGGTGAATCGCGTCAGATGGAAGG
Organism: Nitrospiraceae bacterium; assembly: GCA_040255845.1. GTDB lineage: Bacteria > Nitrospirota > Nitrospiria > Nitrospirales > Nitrospiraceae > Nitrospira_D. The sequence goes on from JBDZVU010000020.1 coordinate 31,285, forward strand.
CGGTGAGCAATGGCAGGCAAGTATTGTAGACTGCGGCGGGATCCGCGAGGTGGCATTGGGATTGCGAGCCGACGAGCGGGGACCAGAGAGGAGGGCACATGACCAGAGGTGGCGTGTTGATTGCGGCCTGTACGGTGCTCGTCGGCGTGGGGGCCATTCACGCGGAGGCCGGCGGCCCCGCGACGATCGGCGCGTCCGGCGATGCCGTGGAATTACGGCGCGACGTTGAAGGGGGCACGGTGGTGGATCGGTTGCCGTTGTACCGGGCCGGCGAGGTCCGCTACTTCAGCGCCGGTGTGGGGCTGGAAGAGCGGCAGGCGCAGTATCCGCCGTTCCCCTTGAAACTGATCTTCACGGCGGGCGGCAAACCCTTCCTGACCGGTGTCTCAGTGGCGATCACGCCGGCGGCCGGCGGGCCGCCCGTCGTCGTCGCGCCCGAGCACGTGCAGGGGCCGTGGCTCTTCGTAGACGTGCCGCCCGGTGTCTATCGTGTGACGGCTGTGCATGCCGGAGAGAGCCAGACTCTGAAGCAGGTGAAGGTCACGGCCGGGAGGCAGACGACGCTGCATCTCCGGTGGACGGAGGACCGGGGTATTGCCGCGTTGCCCGCGGAATGACGAATCGGGTGGCGTCAGGGCATCGAACGCTGGAGGAGGGATGACCGCATGGCGGTAAGAAAAAAGAGTCGGATGGGCAAACCCAAGGATTTTCAATCCATCGCCGTTGCACAGATCATGCAGAAGAAAGTGCAAACCGCTACGCTCCGCACCAAAGGCGACGCGATCGCGTCGATGATGCTGAAAGGCTTCGGGGCCGTGCCGGTGGTGAACGGTCAACGGAAATTGGCAGGCGTCGTCAGCGAGCATGACCTGCTTGCCGCCATGGATGAGGGACACCAACTCAACGCGGTGGCGGCCGGCGATATCATGACGGCGAACCCCTACTCGGTGCGCCCAGAGACGACGCTGGGCACGCTCGTCCATGTCCTGCGCGCCAGCGATCTCGTGCGCGTGCCGGTGGTCGATGCCCGTGACAGGCTCGTCGGCATCGTCGCGCGGCGGGACGTGCTGCGCAGTTATCTCGGGTCCAGTAACAGCAAGAGAAAGTGAGGATGCAAGATGCGGCAGACGGAATTTTTTCTGAAGGCCTGCGATCCCAAAACGCTGACCGTCGAGCAGCTGATGCAGGACGCCGTCATCCGATGTACGCCCCGCACCGACGCGGCGACGATCGCCCACCTGATGACCCATCGCAATATCGGCAGCCTGCCGGTGGTGGAGGAGGACGGGACGCTGGTGGGCATCGTCACGGAGTACGATCTGCTTCAGAGCATGCTCGATGGGCGCGACCTGCGGAAGATATTGGCCACGGAGGTCATGTCGGCGCATCCGGTGAGCGTCACGGAGGACCAGACGCTGGCCCAGGTCGCCGATCTGTTCCAGGACCGGTACCTGACCCGGGTGCCGGTCCTGCGGAACGGAAAGTTGGTCGGCATCCTGGCGCGCCGTGACCTGTTATACGGCTATATGAAGGCCTCGCAGTACTGGTCGTAGCAGGCTGTTGAAAACGCCACCAGAGGCGCTCGTTCTCGACGTACCGCCCGGGACAGAGTTGCTTGAGCAACGCGGGGCGGGCGGGTGAGACCGGGACGGAGTTGCTCCGGCAACTCGGGGCGGGCGGGTGAGATCGTTACGCCTCGGGCCTTCACTCGCTGCGGCCTTGCCGAGCAGCCATTTTGAACAGCCTGCCTTTGTAGAACCCTATGTGAGATTCCTGTTTTCCTCCTATGGTGGCCAGACCTCGACGCAAATGCCAACAAGTCGAGTGCAAACAGATCGCCTTCGAGTGCAGAGACGAGTTTGGAAGAAGTAAGGGGAAAGCTCCACGGCCGCGAGGCGGCCGTGGAGTGGGATGTGGAGTGGACTAGGGGGTCAAGGTGAAGTTCTGGTTCACCTGGCTTCCTCCGTTGAGGTCGACCGTTAGAGGCGACGGCGTTTGTACGTTGTAATTCGCGGCGAGGGTACGACCCGAGCCGTGAATCGTGTAGATCCCGCCGACGTCTGCAGGCTGTTCAGTGAACGAAACGGGCAGCGGGGTGCTATAGGCCCCAAGCCACGGTCTCGCCACGGGCAACGGTGTAAGCGTATAGGAATAGTCGCCGACCGGTGCTGCAGCGTCGAGCACCATCGCGACTCCTGTCTTCACCGTGATGGTGGGGCCGTCGGTAAGCGATTGCTTGGCCGCGACCGTGACGGTCCCGTCATCATCGGCGGGATTTGACAAGATGGCCGTGCCGCTGACGCTCTGAGTCGTGGATGACTCCAAGGTAAGCGGAGGGGCCGGCATCGATTTCGTACTGACTGCCGTGATACTCGTACCCGTCGGGACGGGGACCCCGGAAATCACCTTCGTCGCACGACCATCGGCAGTGATCACCACGTCGTAGTGTCCCGGTTCGAGCCTGGCAAGAAAGAATTTTCCAAACAGCTCGGGAGTAGCGGTATTGGTATTCGGGACGACAGCCCGGACGATCTGGCCGTTCACCTGCGCTGTCACCAAGACATTATTGACGTTGTTGTTGGTATTGGGCTGGTTCGTAAACAGCGAGGCATCAAGATACCCTTCAATGCCGTTGAGCACGGTCGGTATGACCTTGATCACCGGCTTCAGGATGTATTTGTTACTTCCCGTATGAACAATCGAATGACAGGCGTCGAAGTCCAACAGCAAGTCGACGCGCTCTCCGGAATTGACAGTGAACTGGTTGATCAGCTTGATTCCTGATCTGATGGCGCTGGGAGTCTCCAACGCATGTCTTTTCGTTGGATCGTTGGGATCATCGCCGGCCAGAATGATCCAATTCGCATCTGCCTGATTGCCGGTGTTGTCCACGAGGACGAGGCGCAGTTGCGTATAGTGACCAGCCGCCAGAGTGGTCTCCCCAAGACTTTCCAGGGCTAAGTGCGGCTGTGTGGGATCATTCAGGTTGAGCAGGTTGATTGTTCTCGGTGGGTTCAGGGTGATCTCGCTCCAGCCGGGCCCGTTGTCGTTGGCAGAATCGCTCTGGTGGATCCGAACTTTCCTCACCGTGACGTTGACCTGTTCATACCCGCAGGCCGGCGCATCGGTGAGCGAGACGCTGACGATGCCGGGCGCGCTCGTACCTCCTCCGCCGTCCGATCCTCCGCCGCAGCCCGCCAGCAGTCCGATCGTGAGCCAACCGACAAGGTTCAGAACATATCGATTGAAGCATCCGTGCTTCTTCATAATGACGCCCCCTTTAGGAAATTGCGGAAGTGCAACGTATCAAACGGTATTTTGCGCGAACAACCTGTGGGAACTGCGTAGACGAAACAGTGCCGCAAGGTGCGGGGATGAAAAGCAATTTATATGCTGCGACAGAGAGCCGGTCCGGCAGGAGGATCTATGGCTGGAGAGAGAGACAACCGATTGAACTTCAACAAAAAGTCAGATGATGCGACGACGTGCTCCGTGTGTGGACGACGATGACGTTCCGTCCCAAGTGTTGGGTGATGCCTACACTCAGTGATCGTGCCGCCGGCGTTTCCGATTAGCGATGTGGCTTCAGTCGGAAGGAGACCGCTGGCTCCCTACGGCTCGGTAATGATGCGGCCGCCGGGCTGCCTCTGGCCTTCGCTCCATTCGGCGACCCTCTGAGCCATGGCCTCCAGCCGGCGTGCGGCTCGGCCGTAGACCGACTCCGGCGGATACTCCCCGTCCAGTCCCCGTTCTCCGGCCGGCGTGCCGGTGAGCAGTTCGATGGCCTCTTCCATCGAATTCACCGCATAGACCGCAAATCGTCCGGCTTCCACGGCTTCGACGACGTCTCGTCGCAGTGCGAGATGTTTCGTATTCCGCGCCGGGATAATGACCCCTTGCACGCCCGTCAACCCGCGCCGGGAACACGACTCATAAAAGCCTTCGATCTTTTCATTCACGCCGCCGATCGGCTGGACCTCACCCAGTTGATTCACGGAGCCGGTCACCGCGAGAGACTGCCGGATGGGCACTTCTGCCAAGCTGGACAGAATGGCGGCCGCCTCGGCGACGGCGGCACTGTCGCCTTCCACTTCCGAGTAGGTCTGCTCGAAGGTGAGGGAGGCATTCAGCGCGAACGGGTGCAGGTCGGCGAACTTGCCCGCCAGAAAACCTGCCAAGGTCAGGACGCCTTTACTATGGACATGGCCCGCCAATTCCGCTTCGCGCTGAATGTCGATCACGCCCTTCGTGCCGACGTAGGTCCTCGCGGTGATCCGCGTCGGCCGTCCGAAGGCGTAGTCTCCGAGTTGATGCACGGACAACCCGTTCACCTGTCCGACCACTTCGCCGTCGACGTCCACCATGAGCGTGCCTTCTCGGATCTCATCCTGGATCCAATGCTCCACCAGGTTGGACCGATGGCGCTTGTGGGCCAGCGCGGCCTCCACGTCGGCCTGGGTAACGAAGGAATGCCCCTGCTTCCGGGCCCAGTACCCGGCTTCACGGATGAGATCGCTGACGAGGCTGAGACGGAGCGAAAGGCGGTCTCGACGGTCGGCGAGACGGAAGCCGTGGCGCAGCACCTCAGCAACCGCGTCGGCTCCAAAATGCGGCAGACCCTCCTCACGGCACAGCTTCGCGATGAAGCGGGCGTATTGCCGGTCTTGCCGCTCCGTCCGAGTGACCTCGACGTCGAAATCGGCCTTGACCTTGAAGAGCTTGGGGAAGTCCTCTTCGTACGCCTGCAGCAGGTGATACACGATCGGCGGTCCCACCATAATGACTTTGACGTCGACCGGAATGGGGCTCGGCCGGAGGCCCGCGGTGGAGAATCCATAGAATTCGCCGGGGTCTTCGATCTTCACCTCGCCGGTCTTGATCACGCGCTTCAACGCATCCCATGAAAACGGCTGGCGGAGCATATCGACGGCGTTCAGTATCAAGTAGCCACCGTTCGCCGCCAGCACGGCTCCGGCGCGGATTTCCGTGAAGTCGGTGTACATCACCCCCATACGGGCCCGGCGTTCGATCTTGCCGATGAGGTTCGTGTACGTCGGATGCGGCTCGTCAACGACGGGTGCGCCGGCCTCCGGATCGTTCTGGACGACGAGATTCACGGCGAACCGCGTCAAATCCGGCCGGCGAGGCTCCATTCCTGGAAGCGGCAGCATCGGCCCCTCGTGAGGCAGAAAGTCTTTATAATTGTGGACCACGTCCTGCCGTACCTGTTCGAGATAGGCCGAGACCGACGGGAGATCCGCATAGCTCCGCCGCAAGGCCTCAAACCGGCCGAGGAGCACGTTCATCACGAGCTGGCGATCGAGATGAAGCAGGTGATGCTCTGCTTCCCTCTCCAGCGTATGGATGCGAACGTGGAAATCCCTGATTTCGCCTTCCAACTCCTTCCGCCGGCTGGTGAGATCCTGCTGTTCCTCCTCCGTCATGGCTTCCATGGCGGCTTCCGTCATCGGGCGGCCGTCCTTGAGCGGAACGAGCCCGAAGCCGACGGGCGTTTCTTCGAAGCCGAACCCGCGTGCTCGACCGAGTTCCCTGAGCTCCTGGAACAGCGCGTTCTTCTTGGCGTCGGTCTCTTCGCGCAGTTTGGCCTTCGCGTCCAAATACTTCTTGCTCTCGAAGGCGCCGGGGATGTCGCGCCGCAAGGATTCGATAAAGGCCGCCATGTCGCGCTTGAACGTCGCCCCTTGTCCGGCAGGGAAGGACAGGCCGACGGGGCGTGAGGCATCCTGAAAATTATTGACGTAGCACCAATCTGTGGGTGCTGGTCCGGTCTTGGCCAGCCGGCTGACCATCTGGCGCACCAGCGTGCCTTTGCCCGTGCCGACGGGTCCCGACACATAGAGATTGAACCCGGCGCTCTTCATTTGCAGGCCGAACTCCAGCGCCTCGACCGCACGGTCTTGCCCGATGATCTCGTTGAGTGGCTCGAGTTCGCCTGTATCGTCGAAGCCGAGCTGGCCCGGATCCACAATGGGCGCGAGCATGGAGACGGGAACCTTGAATTTGTCGGTCGCCATAGAGATTATTCTGCGTCGGTTGGAAAACGAGGTGGCGGCTTCACTGGCTCTCCAGTGTTGACGAACGGATCGCGGTGACGTGGCACACGTTCCACGCTACCGTGTTCTGCCCGGTCGAATGATTCATTCATGAGGACAGCAAAGGATATGCCGCTGTCTCTCCGCCGGTCTGGGAGGAAATGATTCCTTCCGTTCTCGAAATCTACGAGATTCTGTCAGGCGATCCAACTGGGATGTGATCGCATGCTGGCGCATTTTTCCTCAGACACACCGCGCATTTGATGCCGAACGCAACAGAGAAGGGAGGCGTGAAAAGGTGGGCGTGCCCGTGAGGAGGCGGATACGAAATCTGGGCGCGAGCTGCCGCCGGATTGGGGAGTCTGGAACACGACTTGCGTGGTGAATGACCCATGCGAATGCCCAACAAACGGTCGATGGAGGCGTATCTCAAAACCCTGTTCGGCGACAAGACCACGTTGCTTTCCGCGACCGTGATCGGGAAGGAGAGCTCCAAGGGCGAGCATAAACAATATGGCTACGGCACGCCGATCAAAGTCACCTTTCGGGTGAAGGGCCGGCAGCAGTCCGCCGTGCTGGAAACCATGAAGCCCGGTCCTTTTGGGCATGAGCACATGGCCGACCGCGCGCAGGCCATGCTGTGGGATTACGACTCATACGGGCGGCTGCCGCGGCATGTGCGGGCGCTGGACGTCGGCGCGTTCGACGCCAGGCAGCGGTTGTTCTCCGTGGCCGCGGCCCGCGAGTTCTTCGTGCTCAACGAATGGACGGAGGGAATCAGCTACCACGAGGATCTCAAGCGGCTCCTGAAGGGCGGCGCGCTGCGCCGGCTCGACCTGGACCGTGTGCGTGCGCTGGCCTCCTATCTGGCCGAGATCCATGCCGTCAAGCGCAAGGATCCCGGTCTCTACAAGCGGCGCTTGCGCGAACTGATCGGCCATGGCGAATGCATTATGGGGCTGACGGACAGCTATCCGCCCAAGTTTGACTTCATCACGGAAGAGCGGCTGCGGACGATCGAGGATGCCTGCAATCGTTGGCGGTGGCGGCTGCGTGACCAAAGCGCGCGACTCTCACAGGTCCATGGAGATTTTCACCCGTACAACGTCCTGTTCAAGTCGGGAACCGATTTTGCGGTGCTGGATCGGTCACGGGGCGAATGGGGCGAACCGGCGGACGACCTCACAGCCATGTCGACGAACTACCTGCTGAACTCCTTGATCCGCTGGGGCAAGCTGAAGGGTCCCTTCGAGGTGCTGTTCCGTTCGTTTTGGGAGACCTATGGCGAACGCAGCGGAGACAAGGACGTGACCGCCGCGGCCGCGCCGTTCTTTGCCTTCCGCGGGCTGGTGGTGGCGAGCCCGCTGTGGTACCCGAATCTGACGTTGGAGGTCCGCCGGAAGATCTTCCGGTTCATGGACAATGTCTTGGACGCGCCGCGCTTCGAACCGGAACGGGTGAATGACTACTTGCGCTAGCCGTGGTCGGCACGCCGGCCCATCGATCGTCGATTCATGAGCCATCCCCATCGATCCAGTCCCTCGGCCGTCGCCGTGTGGCTGACGGGCTTGCCGGCCTCCGGCAAGAGTTCCATCACCGCCGCGCTCGTGCCTCGGTTGCAGGTCAGGGGGTACGCCGTGGAAGTCCTCGAGTCCGACGCCGTTCGGCGGGTGCTCACACCGGCTCCCACCTATTCCGAGACCGAACGGGACCTGTTCTACCGCTCGCTGGCCTTCACGGGCGCCAGGCTGGTGGCGCACGGCGTCAGCGTCATCTTCGATGCCACCGCGGTCAAACGCGCCTATCGGGACTTTGCCAGGAGCCTCGTGCCCGTGTTCATCGAAGTGGCGGTCGAATGTCCCTTGGAAGTGGCCATGCAGCGGGACTTCAAGGGAACCTACGAGCGTGGCCGGCGTGGGC
>JBDZVU010000105.1:0-9273 GCA_040255845.1 Nitrospiraceae bacterium
CTGAACCGGGCTCCCCGGAGCCCAGCATGAAAAAGGTGCTCGACACGAGATCGCAGATTCTCAAATCCTCCGTGGTTCCGGACGCTCCCGAAGACGAGTACAACCGGGGGACGCCGCGCACGGCGCTGCTCGGCTTTCTCCAGGCCACCCGGGACCGGAACTTTGATCGCGCGGCGCGGTATCTCGATCTGCCGGCCGGCATGGAGACGCGCGGCCCTGAATTGGCCCGGCAGCTGCGGATCGTGTTGGGGCGCGAATTGTGGGCGGACCTCGGTGAGGTCAGCCTCAGCCCGGAAGGGAACACCGACGACGGGTTGGAGACGCAAGACCGGCTGGGGCGGATCGGCGGCCGCACCAAGAGCTACGACATCCTGCTGGAACGGGTGCCGCGCGAGGACGGTGAGCTGATCTGGACATTTGCCCGGAGCACCGTCGCTGACATTCCGCGGCTCTCGGAGGAGTTCGGGTACGGCCGCCTCGAAGCCATGCTCCCCGCGTGGGCCTTCGATTACCGTGTTCTCGGCATCGAAGTCGTTCTCTGGATGGAGTTCTTGCTGATCGCTGCGGCCGCCTATCCGGTCGCGATGCTCTGCGCCTCGATTCTCCTCTGGCTCCTGCGGCGGTGGCGCCCCGAGGTGGCGGACGACGTCGCCCGATTCTTTGAGGGGCCGCTACGCATGCTGCTCTGGGTGCTGCTGGCCAGGGCCGTGCTGCAGACAGTGCATACGTCGGTCATGGCGCAGACGCTCGGCGAGGCCCGGACGCTGCTCGTCGTGGCGCTGGCCTGGATGGGTCTGCGGGTCCTGGATCTCATGGCGCAGCGGATCGCCGGGCGCCTGGAGACGACGGGCCTGTCGGGCGCCACCGTGCTGCTGCGACCGGTGACCCGGTTGGCGAAACTCGTCATCGTGCTCGGTGCGGTTCTCTTGTGGCTCGAGAACATGGGTTACGAAGTGACCACGCTGCTGGCCGGGCTCAGCATCAGCGGCGTGGCCGTCGCGCTGGCCTCGCAGAAGACGCTGGAGAACATCTTCGGAGCCGTCACCCTCTATAGCGCGCAACCGGTCAAGGTCGGCGACTTTTGCCGGTTCGGGGACAAGGTCGGGACGGTGGAAGAGATCGGCCTTCGCGCGACCCTCATCCGCACGTTGGAGCGCAGCATCATCAGCGTGCCCAACGCCGAATTTGCCTCGATGCACCTGGATAATCTCTCACGGCGGGACCGGTTCTGGTATCACCCTCGGCTCAAGTTGAGACCCGAGACCACGCCGGACCAGATTCGTTACTTGCTGGTGGAGGTCCGCCAGCTGCTGTACGCCCATCCGAAGGTCCTGCCCCAACCGCTCTGGGTCCGGTTCACGAACTTTGGCGACAGCTCGTTGGATCTCGACGTGTTCGCCTACATCGCCGTGCCGACCTACGATGAATCGCTCGAAGTCGCGGAAGATCTCAATCTGCGGATCATGGATCTCGTGGCCGAAGCTGGAACCGAACTGACCGTGCCGACGCAAATTCAGTATGAGGTTCCGGGAACCACGCTGGACGAGGCGCGGCGAAAGAACGCCGAGGCTCGCGTGAAGGAATGGCGCGAGAGTCGAGCGCTCTATCTGCCGAATTTCCCGCCGGAGGCCGTCGCAAAGGTGAAGGGATCACTGGACTATCCTCCCGCAGGCTCTCCTTTTTCGCCGGACGGCAAATGAGCGTCGAGCAAGCAGTCTCACAGTCACACGACGAAGGAGGATTCATGATGGGGTTCCAGCACGGCTCCAAGCACCGTGGTGTCGTTCCCGCACTCTGCGCGGCGGCGATGATGCTGGCGATGGCGCTGCCAGCCGGATCCGCGGATTTCGCCGAGCAGCAGCAGTTGGTCGACAAGGCAAAGCTTACGCTCGAAGCCTTTACCGCCGATCCGGCTCTGAAGGATCCCCTTCGCGACCTGGGTCCGCAGGCGAGAGCGCTGTTCATCATTCCACAGTTCATGCGCGGGGCCTTCATCTTCGGCGGAGCCGGCGGCAGCGGCGTCCTGCTGGTGCGTCACGAGAAGAGCGGCACGTGGGGGCAGCCGGTCTTCTACAACATCGGGTCGGCGAGCTTTGGGTTGCAAATCGGCGCGGACGTCTCCGAGATCGTGCTGGTCGTGCGCACCACGAAAGGCCTCGAGAAATTCTATTCGTCGGATTTCAAGCTCGGCGGCAACGCCGGGATGGCGGCGGCCCGGTGGGAGCTGGCGCGTCCGGGCATGGGATCGCAGCGGACATCATTTCGTACGCCAGACAGAAGGGCGCCTTCGCGGGAATGGCGCTCGAAGGCGCGTTCGTCAACGTCTCCGATGCCTCGAATGCCGCCGACTACGGCAAACCGGTGCGCCCGATCGACATCATCCTGAAAGGCGAAGTCAGCAACCCGAAATCGATTCCGCTTCGAGACTCCGCGGCCACATTGATGAAGTAACCCACGTCACACGAATGGCGGGCCTTATGAGGAGGAGCACCCCATGAAAAACGATCACCAGCCACGTACGGCCGAGCAGGAACGGTTGCGCGCCGACGGCGACGCCTGGAGGCAGTGGGGCCCGTATCTCAGCGAGCGGCAGTGGGGAACCGTGCGCGAGGATTACAGCGAGAACGGAGACGCCTGGAATTTTTTTACGCACGACCAGGCACGTTCGCGAGCCTACCGCTGGGGCGAGGACGGCCTCGGAGGCATTTGCGACGACAAACAGGGCATCTGTGTGGCGTTGGCGCTCTGGAACGGCAAGGACGCGATCCTGAAAGAGCGGCTGTTCGGGTTGACCAACAGCGAAGGCAACCACGGCGAGGACGTCAAGGAGTACTACTTTTACCTCGACAGCACGCCGACGCATTCCTACATGAAGTACCTCTACAAGTACCCGCAGGCGCCCTTTCCGTACTTCGATCTGGTGGACACCAACCGGCGGCGCTCGCGCCATGAGATGGAGTATGAACTGCTCGATACCGGTCTCTTTGACGAGGATCGCTATTTCGACGTCTTCGTCGAGTATGCCAAAGCAAGCCCCGAAGACATTCTGGTGCAGATCACGGCAGTGAACCGTGGGCCCGAGCAGGCCGAGCTGCACCTGCTGCCGACGATCTGGTTCCGCAACGATTGGGCGATGTGGATCTCGGATCCGGCCCAAAAACCGATCCTCATGAAGAGCCAGGGGCCGACCGGCGCCAGCGCGGTCATGGCGCAGCATTTCAGCCTGGGGACGTATCACCTGTACTGCGAAGGCAACGCGCCGCTGCTGTTTACCGAAAACGAAACGAACAACGCGCGGCTGATCCCTCAGTATCCCAATCCAACCCCCTACGTCAAAGACGGCATCAACGATTACGTCGTGCAAGGCCATCGGGAGGCCGTCAACCCGGAGCAGCAGGGGACCAAGGCTGCGGCACACTATCGCCAGATGGTGGGGCCGGGCCAGTCGATGACCGTGCGTGTGCGGCTTACCAGCCACCGCTCATCCGAGGGGCAGGGGAAGGAGCGGAAAGGGGGTCTGGGGCCCTTTGGGCCGGCGTTCGCCGAGACCTTTGCGGCTCGCAAACAAGAGGCGGACGAGTTCTATCGGGCGGTCACTCCGCCGTCCGTCTCCGCGGACGCGGCCAACGTGATGCGCCAGGCCTTGGCCGGGATGCTGTGGTCCAAGCAGTACTACCACTTCGACGGCGATCGCTGGCTCAAGGAGCACCACTCCAATCCCCTCCACAACGGCTATAGCAACAGCAGGAATTCGGAGTGGTTCCATATGATCAACGAAGACATCATCTCGATGCCCGACAAGTGGGAGTACCCCTGGTACGCCGCCTGGGATCTGGCGTTTCATACGCTGCCGCTGTCGATCGTGGATCCCGCGTTCGCCAAGCAGCAGATGCATCTGATGATGCACGGCTTCTACCTGCACCCCAACGGCCAGATTCCCGCCTACGAATGGAACTTCAGCGACGTGAATCCTCCGGTCCACGCCTTCGCGACGCTCTTCCTGCATCGCACGGAGCAGGCGCTGCGCGGGGAAACCGACGTGGAGTTCCTCAAGGCTGCGTTCAAGAAGCTGCTGTTGAACTTCACGTGGTGGGTGAACCGCAAGGACCGGTTCGGCAAGAACGTGTTCGAAGGGGGATTCCTCGGTCTGGACAACATCGGCATCTTCGACCGCAGCGCTCCGCTGCCGACCGGCGGCCACTTGGAGCAGGCGGACGGCACGGCTTGGATGGCCCTGTTCAGTCAAAACATGTGCGAGCTCGCGGTGGAACTGGTCGCGCATGATCCCACCTACGGCGACATGGTGACGAAATTCGTTGAGCATTTTTTCTACATCGCCGCGGGCATGAACAAGCCGGGAGCCGACGGCATGTGGGACGAAGAGGATGGGTTTTATTACGATCTTCTGCGCTTGCCGGATGGCAGCGCCCAACGGCTCAAGGTCCGCTCGATGGTGGGGCTGCTGCCCTTATGTGCGACGACGGTGGTGGAGCCGTGGCAGCGAGAGTTGGTCCCTCAGGCCGTCGCCGCGTTTCAGGCGCGCTTGCGCCAAATGCCGGAGCTTCTGAAGTCGGTGCATCCAACCGGCCCGGGCCATTGGGGCGTGAACGAGCGGGGGATTATTGCATTGGTCAATCAGGACCGGCTCCGGAGGATTCTTTCCAGAATGCTGGATGAAGATGAATTTCTGGGCCCCTACGGCATTCGCGCGCTTTCGAAATACCACGAACGGAATCCCTACATCTTCTACGCGGGCGGGCAGGAATACCGGGTGGATTATCTTCCGGCGGAATCCAATACCGGGATGTTCGGGGGCAACTCCAACTGGCGTGGTCCGGTGTGGATGCCGGTCAACGTGATGCTGCTTCGAGCCCTGCTTTCCTACTACCTCTATTATGGAGACAACTTCAAGATCGAGTGCCCCACAGGATCAGGAAAGATGATGAACCTGTTCGAGGTTTCCAAAGAGATCGCAGACCGCCTGTGCCGGACGTTCCTGCGGGACGAACGGGGCCGGCGTCCGGTCTATGGCGGAACGAAAAAATTCCAAGAGGATCCCCATTGGAAGGACCACATCTTATTTTATGAATACTTCCATGGCGATAACGGGGCTGGATTAGGGGCGAGCCATCAGACCGGCTGGACAGGGTGCGTCGCGAAGATCATTCAACTCTACGGCCTGATGGAGTCTCACACAGTGCTGCAAGCGGGACGGGCGGCCGCGTTTTCCGGCGGAAACACAAAACGGCAGTGAGTTCACCCTACTTGAAAGGAGCACGATTCATGACTCGGATGGCACTACGCATGCGTGTCTTCGGTCTTGTGGCCGCCTCGGGGCTCACTCTTGGGGTGATCGGCCCATGGATTTTGGATGCCGCGTGGGCCGCGACGGCCCGAGAAATCGACGTGAGCGTGGACGTGGCGTTGGAGCGGTTCGAAAAGGAAGTGAAGGGCGCCAAGAGCTTCCTCGACAGCAGTAAAGGCGTCCTCGTGCTCCCCAAGGTCCTGAAGGCGGGCGTGGGATTCGGAGGGGAATATGGAGAAGGCGCGCTTCGCATCGACGGCAAGACGGTGGACTATTACAACACCGTGGCCGGGTCCTTCGGGTTTCAGTTCGGAGGACAAATGAAAACGATCATTCTCGCGTTCCTCGACGCCGACGCGCTGAAGCGCTTTCGGGAGAGTGAAGGATGGAAGGCCGGCGTCGACGGATCGGTGGCGCTGGTCACGTTGGGAGCGGGCGGCGATATCGACACCAATAACATCCGCGACCCGATCGTCGGCTTCGTGTTCGGACAAAAGGGGTTGATGTACAACCTGACGCTGGAAGGATCGAAGTTTACGAAGTTGGACAAGCGGTGAGGAGAGCGCAACGGTTTGGCCTTGCCGCAGCTGAGGCATCGTCTCGACGCCGGTGCTACGGCTTGATGTCGTAGCTCAGACCGACGATGAAATTGGTGTCGGTCGTCTTTTTGTTGTCGACCGGCCGCGAATTGTAGCGGACGTCGTATTCCACCGTCAGCCGCCACCGGCCGACGATCTTGATCCGGATGCCCTGATCGGCGTTAATCCGGAAGGCCTTCCGGTGTCCCAGGTCCTGAAATCCCTGTTGGCGGTGGAACACGATGACGTCGTTGCCCCGGAGGCGAAGTTCGTACCGCACGGCCCAGGTTGCCGCCGGCGTGACGGTGCTCGGCGTCGACGTAAAATCCTCATAGACGATGCCCGGACCGACGCCGACGGCCAACAATTGCCGCCAGCTGTCGAACACGTCGTAGCCCATGAGCAGCCCGGTCGTGTTGCGCACCGACAGGTTTTGGAACTGGTCGCTTTCCGTCAAATTGAAGGCTCCCGCGTAGAGGCGGCGCGTCAAAAAATAGTCGTACTTGACGTTGAAGGCGCCATTGTTGGCCGTGTCCTCGCCGTCGGCCTGCGCGCGGTTGTACTTGCCGTCGATCATGAAGCGATGTTCCTGCGCGCGATAGATCAGCGTGCCGTTCACGTTCAGCGCTTGGGTCGAGGTATTGCCCGACGTCTGATTGCCTCCCGCGGTGATGAATCCGTAGTAATCCTCCTCGGCAAGGTTGATGCTTCGGACGTCTTCCAGGCGAATCGGCCCTCCGTCCTCCAACGTATTGAGCAGAATCCGATCGCGCAGCCGCATGCCGACGTCGTCGGGCATGGGCGCATCGCCATAGAGCTTGATCGACATCGTCCGATCGCTGGTGATGCTGAGGACCTCGTCCCAATTGATCACCATATTGACGGACGAGTAGTCCGGATCCAGCTCCAACTTGCGCTCCTGCATCTTGACGATCCGCCCGGTGAGCCGGTCGCCGTTCTTCAAGATCACGACGGCCGCCGCTGCCGAATCGATCAGCAGCCAGCAGGAGATGGCCGCCGTCAGCAGCAGCATCGTGATGCGTGAAGGCTGGAGGAGCATGTGGTCGTCTAAAAGCCGACGGTTAGGCCGATCCCGACGTTCGTATTGGTAATACCGTCCGGCTCGAAGCTTTGTTTGCGGTTCGAACGTTGCACGCCGATGAACCCCCGCATGGATTCGGAGAAATGCCGCACCAGGATGACTTCTCCAAGATAGACGTCCTCATGGGCGCCGCGGCGTTCGTCGCCGGCAAGATCCGACGTCCAATTGTTCCGCTCATAGTGGAAGGCGGTCAGGAGCGTCAGCCGCTCGGCAAACTCGACGTCGAGATCCGCGGATAGGTAATGATTCACGTACGAGACGTCGTCTTCGAACTGCGGCTGGTGGCGGCCCTCGGCCAGTCCCCGTTCATAGTGGTAGCTGAACCCGAGCTTGACGCGGTGACTGATGCGCCAGTCCACATGCGGGCCGATGGTCCAGAAATCGGTGTTCCGTTGGGAGAAGGCTTCGTTGTAGCGGCGCAGACCATAGCGGGTCAGGAGCCGCACTTCGACATTGGGCGTGAGCGCTTGTTCAACACGGGCGGACCAAATGTGGCTGGTCAATATCTCCGGACCCAGCTGCAGGGTTCCGGAGTGCCGCTCTTCGTTGTTGCCGAGCAGTTGATCGGGCGCGTAGTAGTACCGCAGGCGCACACGTGTCTCAGGGGTAAACGCGTGGAGCCCCTGGACGCGCATGGTGCCGTGATTGAACGCTGAGTGTTCGGTATAGATGAAGCCTTGGCCCCGGATGTCGAACGTGGTTGTGCCTACACGAGACTGCACAGTCGTGCGCACGTCCATCTGAGGCTCGAAGATGACGTCGTCGCCTTGATTGGTGAGTCTCGAGTCAATGGCGGGCTGGGTCGGGTCTCCGTCTCGAGACAGGCGTCTGGTTGCCGAGAACAATCCCACATCGTCGGTATAGAACAGAATCGCCTGCCCGTCGACCGTGACGTCCGTGCCGAGCGCCGGTGTCACCGCAACGAGCAGGGCATACGCGGCAGCAGCGAGATGCCTTTCTCTTATAATGGTGATTCCCATTGACGCTGCTGTCGCCCACGTGCGTAGCTAGTGAGTAGAGAAATCGCTGCTCTCTAGCACACTTTCCGCGGGCCGAACACTGTCAACATGGACATGGCGAACACTTCTCCCGAGGAGCGTCCTTGGCTGATTCATTCAGTGCGAATGAGCGTCGAAAAAATGCCGAAGAAGAGCGATGTTAGCGCTGTGACGTGGCCGAAGAAAAATCTGCGTATGATCGTCGCGCCCTCTTGACTCGTCCGCGGTGCCTTGCTATCTTGTCGACTGTTCGTTGCGTTCCTGCCTGTTGACCGCGCCTGACGGCGAGTCACGGTGCGGTGGAAAAAAGGGAAACTACCCGAAAATTTTTCGAGCGGGTCCCTTGACACGTGATGGCGCGCGATTGTATAGTGCGCGGCTCGCGTGAAGAACGCGATCGTTCTTTGACAACTGAATAGAGGAAGTTGAGCAAGGTGTAAGGTGTATTGAAGTGGTGGCCCTTGGTCCAATTCTAGAAACAACACCTATTTGAGAGTTTGATCCTGGCTCAGAACGAACGCTGGCGGCGCGCCTAATACATGCAAGTCGAGCGAGAAGGCGTAGCAATACGCTTGTAAAGCGGCGAACGGGTGAGGAATACATGGGTAACCTACCCTCGAGTGGGGAATAACTAGCCGAAAGGTTAGCTAATACCGCATACGGTTCCCGGACTGCGGTTCGGGAAAGAAAGCGATACCGTGGGTATCGCGCTCCTGGATGGGCTCATGTCCTATCAGCTTGTTGGTGAGGTAACGGCTCACCAAGGCTTCGACGGGTAGCTGGTCTGAGAGGACGATCAGCCACACTGGCACTGCGACACGGGCCAGACTCCTACGGGAGGCAGCAGTAAGGAATATTGCGCAATGGGCGAAAGCCTGACGCAGCGACGCCGCGTGGGGGATGAAGGTCTTCGGATTGTAAACCCCTTTCGGGAGGGAAGATGGGGCGGGAAACCGTCCGGACGGTACCTCCAGAAGCAGCCACGGCTAACTTCGTGCCAGCAGCCGCGGTAATACGAAGGTGGCAAGCGTTGTTCGGATTCACTGGGCGTACAGGGAGCGTAGGCGGTTGGGTAAGCCCTCCGTGAAATCTCCGGGCCTAACCCGGAAAGTGCAGAGGGGACTGCTCGGCTTGAGGACGGGAGAGGAGCGCGGAATTCCCGGTGTAGCGGTGAAATGCGTAGAGATCGGGAGGAAGGCCGGTGGCGAAGGCGGCGCTCTGGAACGTTTCTGACGCTGAGGCTCGAAAGCGTGGGGAGCAAACAGGATTAGATACCCTGGTAGTCCACGC
>JBDZVU010000021.1:0-20361 GCA_040255845.1 Nitrospiraceae bacterium
GCTCCAGGAGCGGCTCAACGAGGCACATGTCATCACGGACATTAATTCCTGCTGCGAATACCTGAATATGAGGGACTTCGCCAAGCGCAACATCCATGGCGTTGTGGGCTACGGCATGGGGGGGTCGTATGCACTGCGGTTCGCCTGCCACCGCAAGCGCCTCCGAGCGGCCGTCTCCTATTATGGGGCGATGGTGCAGCCTCGGGAATTGGTGAAGGATCTCTTTTCCCCGGTCCTGTATCACCGGGCGGGAGCAGAAACCGCGCAGGACGCCGATGCGCTCAAGTCCGCGGCCGAGGAATACGGCAAGAAGGTGGAGATTCACGTCTATCCCGATGCACCCCGGTCGTTCGCCAACGAGATGCGGCCGGATGCATACCGTGCGGATGCCACCGCTGCGGCGTGGGAGCGCACCGCCGTGTTCCTGAAGACCTGCTTCCAAGGGGCTTGAGCCGCACCTCGGGCGCCTCTCTCACGTCAGCACTCCATGATATGATCCATCTCATGCGTAGGCTGCCCACCTTCTGCCGCCGACTCGTCTTATGCGTCGGACTCCTGTTCGTCGCGCTCGGCGCTGAGCCCGCGCGGGCTGCCCAGCAACCGCCTGCCCTGCCGGTCGCTGAAGTGGTGAAAACCCATGCCGCCCAATTGGCGGCCGTCGAGTCGGATCAAGCAGCCGTCTCCGCCTTCACTGGCTCCGTAGGACCGGCGATGGGACTGCGCGATGCAGTGGGAACGCTTGCGGCCAAAGGCATCCCGGCAAAAATGGCGAAAGAGTTAGGTCTGGCGGACCTGTCCCTCTCTGTTCAGCGGCTGATGGCCGCGCTCAGCGCATGGCAGGTGGCAGACGCAGCTTTGCAGGCTCTTGACCAAGATGCTGCGGCGGAAGCTTCTTCCACCCCGACGGCGGCACGCCAACAGTGGCTGGCGAGCCATGGCCCTTGGCAGAGCTTGGACGACCTCTTGCGGCTGTCACTGAATGGACAGACCACTCGGCGCGAGGAAGTGGCGCTTGCCGCGAACCGGCTCGCCCTGGAAGCATCGCAGCGGGCCGCCGGGCTTTGGTGGGACATCCAGGGGTGGAAGGACCGGGTGCGGACCGCGCGAGGGCGCACCCGGCTGTGCGGAACGTGGCAGTGGGTGATCCACAATCACCAGAATCATCAAGAGCAGAAAACCAGCCTGATGTTCCTGCCTCAGGGCATGGAGAAAGCCGGCGTGCCGACCCCCGCTGAAATCGTCGTGCTGGGTGATGCGGTCTATCTTCGGTGGGAAATAGACGGCCGTGTGCAGGAAGACAGCCTGCTATTCATCAAGGATGGGAGCAGACTGGAAGGCTCGTTCGTGAACAACACCGGTGGATGGGGATCGATCACGGGTAAGCGGACCGCCGGCTGCCAGTGATCGTTCGAGCAACGATGGCCGGCCGCCCGCTTCATCGCTGAGCGGTCTGGCGGGCCGCCTTCCAGCCCAACCACCCCCACCCGGCGATGAATGCCACGCCGCCCAACGGCGTGACCGCCCCCAGCCAACGAATCCCCGCCAGCGACACGCCATACAGACTGCCGCAAAAGAGAAGCATACCAGCCGCGAACAACCAGCCCGCAACGGCCAACCGTGCATCGTGGGTCACGCGCACCGCCAACCCGGTCAGGATCATGCCGAAGGCGTGATACATCTGATAGCGGGTTGCCGTATCGTAGACGGCCAGCATCGCGGGCTCCAGGACGGTTTTGAGGCCGTGCGCTCCAAATGCGCCCGCCGCGACACCGAGGCCGGCGAGAATTGATCCCAATAAGAACAAGCGCCGGAACACCATCTCGTGCGTCATGGCCCATCCCTTTCATGTTGCCGGGGAGGCAGGTACTCGGGTAAGCCGAGCACGATCTGGTGCAGCAGCCGCCGTGCGATCACGGATGGCTGTCCTCTGTATTGCGCGCCGTTGCTGCGACAAGCCCGCTCTCCGTTCCTGAACCGGAACGATCCCGGAGCCTTGCGATACCACAACGGCCCATGGGTGACAAGAGAGCCGGCCCGTGAGATAGGGGCGTGGACTGAAGAGGGGAAACACGAGCGTGCAGAGGTTGGGGCGCCGCCCGCCAAGGCCCGCCCCTCCCCTCGCTACGCCACTTTTCGTAACCGCGGTCGGCCCGGACCACGCTTCGCGGTTCCGTCTGCCGCCGGGGCCTGGCCCTGCTGTTTGGGCTTGTTGCGGGATCCGAGCGGGCGCCCGCGCCGTTTGCCGCTGGTCTCTGCACGGAGGGAAATAATTTGATAGCCGCTGCTCTTGATGGCTCGATTCACTCTGTCGAGAATGCTTCGCTCTTTTTCCACCAGCTGCTTCTTCTCGGTCATCAGGGATGAAAAGGACTGCAGCGCTCTGCTCACGTCGGGCGTTCGCATGAGGGTCCTCCTTGTTTACAGGCCTGCCTTTTATTTAGCGACTGGCGGAAACCGAATTCAACGATAAAGATGGAGGCAATCTATTGTCCTTGTTCCGTCCACATCCGCGTCAGTACAATATTCGCGCGATTGGTCTTCATTAACGCGAATTCTCGCCGCCGTGTGACTGAATTGCCGGAATAATTCCGGCCCCCATCGGTTCTATTCCAGGAATCAAGGCTGCGAATTAATTTCTCTGGCAGGGATGAGCAGTCGGTCTGATCGAGACCAATAGGCGGATTATTGAGCAGGCGGCGGAGCGATGGTGGGGATGGTGGGGATCGAACCCACACGGGCTTTTGGCCCACAGGATTTTAAGTCCTGTGCGTATGCCGGTTTCGCCACATCCCCGAGCCGGTTCGCGCGAGATCACTCGACAGGTGAGCGCAAAACTCTAGCATCGGGGTTCCAGCGATTCAAGAACGATTGGAGACGTTCCGTCGCCGGGGGCCGGAGCCCAAGTCACAAGGACCTCCGCAGACAGCCGGACACGAGGAACGCCCCGTAACCGGCTCGTCTGCGGGTTTCTGGTCCCTTCCTGGGGAATCAATTCAACGCTGCCGTTAATTCGGGCTTTTCTTCAGCTCGTTTCACCATCGCGCGTCCGCGATCCACGGCTTCTTTCACGCCGGATTGAACGGCCCGGCTCCACCGCGTGGCCTGGACCTGCGCCTTGCGCGCGTAGCGGCTGATCTCCCGGCGGGTTTCCGCGCCGGTTTGCGGAGCGAAAAGGAGTCCGAGGCCGGCGCCGATGACGGCACCACCCGCGACGAACGCTGCTGCCTTGGCGACTTGCTTCCCTTGCTCAGACATGGCGACCTCCTGAAATAAGTGGTGAAAATGTCGGGAAAGGATCTGTTTCCTTTCTTGGAATCGAACCTGAGCATGCACTGTGCCAGGGAAAAAGGTCTCCAGAACCGGAGTTTCTCCAGCAAAAGCCTGGGGAATTCATGATCAGGGTTAATGCCTCCTAATAAAGAGTCTCCTTTGATCGACAGTGCCCGACACAGTCGTTTCAGAAATCCAACACCCACTGGCCCAGGCAGCCGCTGCGCGCCAATTGCGGCTGCGCGCGCTCTGCCGCGCTTGCATTGATGCGGGGGGTTGCCTATCATCCGCGAGGCCAACAGTCCGGAGATCTCGACATGAGTTCGTTTGCCGCGATTCCCTACCCGCAGATCAATCCCGTTTTTTTCGAGTTCGGACCGCTTCAATTCCGGTGGTACGGACTCATGTATTTAATCGGATTGACCGCGGCGTATTTCCTCATTAAACGGAGAGCGGCCGCGAAAGGGCTGCCTCTGACGGGCGATCAAATCTACGACTTGGTGGTCTACGCGGCATTCGGGGTGTTTCTCGGCGGGCGCATCGGCTACACGCTGTTTTACAATTTTTCCTATTACATTCAGCACCCGTTGAAAATATTCGCCGTCTGGGAAGGCGGCATGTCGTTTCATGGCGGGCTGCTCGGCACCATCGTCGCCCTGATCTGGTTCAGCAAACGGCGCGGTCTGCCTGTCTATACCATTGCCGATCTTGCGGCGGGTGTGACGCCGATCGGGCTGGGGTTCGGGCGTCTAGGCAATTTCATCAACGGAGAATTGTACGGCCGTCCCACGGACGTGGACTGGTGCATGGTCTTTCCTGCCGGTGGACCGGTCTGCCGCCACCCGTCCCAACTGTATGAAGCATCACTGGAAGGCGTGGCGTTGTTCACGGCGCTATGGCTGATCGACCGCCGCCCTACTCCACCGGGCACGGTGTTTTGGAGCTTTATCACCGGCTACGGAGTCAGCCGGCTGATCGTGGAGCTGTTCCGCGAGCCGGATCAGCACATGGGCTTTATTCTTGGGCCGATTACCATGGGCCAACTGCTGTCGGGGCCGATGGTATTGGTCGGGATCTTCATGCTGGTCTGGGGCTATCACAAAGCGGCGGTGGAGAGGACGCAGCAGCCGCAGCGGCCGATCTAGGTCTCGTCAGTCTGCGAAAAGCGGTGTTGCCTAATACGGCATTTCGTCGTCGTCCAGCCCGACGTGGTGGCCGAGCTCGTGGACGACCGTGTCGTACACCTCCTGCACGACTTGCTCGGGAGTCTCGCACAGACGGAGGATCGGTCCGCGATAAATGGAAATTTGCGGCGGCGGCTCACCGCCCGGTCGAAAAAAGGACTCGTCGGCCAGCGAGCGGCCTTGATACAGTCCCAGCAAGTCATCTTCGGTATCCAGTTCCAGATCCTCAAGCACCTCGCGCGGCGGTTCGTCTTCCACCACGACGGCGATCGATTCCATGAGCCGCGCATAGGGCGGCGGCAGATCCTCGATGGCCTGCCGCACGAGGTCGGCGAAGGCCTCGGGCGAGATTTCGCTGCGTTGAGGCCTGGACGACATATCAGAACCCGCCGCGTGGATTCGGATCCAGGAACGATTTCTTGTCGATGTTGTGCGTGAGCCCGGTCTCACGGAACGGCGGCGCGTCCCAGATGATTTTGTGGCCCGGGGCGAGGTTGGCCGCGGTCATGTAATGTTTCTTGGCTTCCGCTTTTTCACCGAGCCGGTCCAGGCACACCGCCAAATTATAGTGCGCTTCCGCGAGGTCGGGCTGCGCCGCCGCGGCTTCTTGATAGGCCTGCTTTGCGCCCTGCCAATCGTGGGCCGCCGCCAAGCGGTCGCCTTCGCTCATGAAGGCCGCCGCCTTGGCGCTGGTGCCGGCCGGTGCCGGCAGCACCGTCACCGGTGGAGCCTTTTGACTGGCACACGCGGAGATGCCAAGCACGACCGCAATGATGAGACCGGAGACGAGCGAACGGGTCATCGGATTCTCCTTTACAGTTCCACGCCGGTGGCGCAACGAAGGAACAGACAGTGAAATCGGACCGGTTCGCCGAGACTGTGGCTCACGGCCGCCTTGTAGGCTCGGCCTTGCTCGCGATACCCTTCCGCGCGGGCCGGGGCCTCCTCGCTCGTAACCGAATCCGTCTTATAGTCCGCAATCCAAAGCCCGCCGTCAAGGCGGTACAACACGTCGATGACACCCTCCATCACCTGCCGCTCCCCCCACGGCATGAGAAAGGGAATTTCCCGTCCCAGGATTTCGGCGCGGCGAAAGCGGAGATACCACTCAGATCGTCCGAATCGGCTCAGCGCTTCCTGTACGGAGGAGATGATCGACTGGGCCAATGCGCGCTGATCAATCGCCAGGCAGGCCTCGACCATGGAGGCCACACCGGCAAGCATCTCGTCAGGGTCGGCCGCGAAGTCCCAGTGCTCCAGGATGCGGTGGGCAAGGATTCCCGTGAGCCGCGCCGCGTCCGCTCCATTCGCACGGACCGCCCGCCGGGCAGGCCCCGCCAACTCTTGCGTGAGGAGCGTCGGCGTGAGATGACGCGGCGTGCGGCGGGCGTCCGTCCATAAGACAGTCCGCCGTTCCCAGGCGGCGATGAGAGAGACGGCATCCATGCCAGGCGCGGCAGCGCTCTCCTTCATCGGTCTGCGCGCCGGCGCGCGCCCGGGAGCCGGCGACACATGATGAGGGATGGCACTTGACCCGATCACGACCGCCTTCGTCGACGCCTCCCCGATGTCTCCCTCTCCCGCCTGCTGGAGCAGATTCAGCACCGTGTCGCCGTTCGACCGCGCGGTGATCCCGCCGGACAGCACCAGCAGCTCCTTGGCCCGCGTCATCCCGACGTAGAGCACCCGGCGGCGCTCCGCCTCTTCCCGCAGCTTCGACTTCTCCTGCACCAGGACCGCGCCCATGGTCCGCCGCTCGCCGAGGGCAAGCCCATAGGCGCCGCTGGACCAATCATACGACACGGGCGCCATCGAACGGTCGCGGCCGGTGCCATGCCCTTGGTGCAGTCCCGGGAGCACCACGACCGGAAACTCCAAGCCCTTCGCTTTGTGAATCGTCAGGATTTGAATCGCGTCCGCGGTCTCCTCCGCCAGCGGACTCTCCGCCTCGTCCGGTTGAGCTTGCAACCGGGCGACCATCAACTCGACGAATCCCCGCAGCGTCATGTGGGGACGATCGGCAAGTGCGGCGGCCGTTTGCTTCACCTTGAGGAGGTTGGCCACCGCCTGCGCACCGTCGGAAGACGAGGCGGCTATTTCCAGGACCGGCAGCCGGTCGAAGATCCGTTGGATCGCGTCGGCAAGCGGGAGAAACGCGATCTCCTGCCGCAAGGCTGCGAGTGCGGCATACAACCGGCGTGCACGCACCGCCCACCGGTCGGTGCGGCTGTGGAGTCCGCCGGGCGAACGGTAATCGCAGCACCCTGCGCGGCGGAGGTCATACACGTCACGGTCGGTCAAGCCGCCGAGCGGGGAGCGCAGCAGTCCGACGAGTGCGACCTCGTCCGTGGGCACATCCAGGACACGCAAAATATTGACGAGATCGATGACTTCTTGCTGCCGATAGAAGTGCTTTTCTCCCTCGATGACATAATTGAGCCCGTGGCGGCGCAGGGCGTCGAGATAGTCTCCGGCTTGCGTCAATTTACGGAACAGCAGGGCAACATGGCCCGGCTTGACCGCGGGATTGGCCAGCAGATCGTCGCGCAGCCATCGGGCCAGCAATTCCGCCTCCGCTCTCGTCGCGCCCGCCGCGTCGAACGGTTCCTCGTCCTCTCCCCGGACGAGACGCAACTGGACGCCTGGCTCCAGCGCGCCGCATCGGCGCCCGGGAACCGGGGCCAGCCGCACGTTGGACGGCTGCACATGGCGGCGCCGTTCGAAGAGCCGGTCGAACACGTCGTTGACCGGCTCCAGCACGGCCGACGCGCTGCGGAAGTTGGTCGTCAGCGTCTGCACCACCCCGCCCGCCGTCTCGATTTTCTCTACCACGCGGTCAAAGGCTTCGATGTCGGCGCGGCGAAAGGCGTAGATGGACTGCTTCGGATCGCCCACGATGAACAGCTTGCCTGGCTCGAGCTCCATGTTCTTCCAGTCGGCGGCCTGCCGGCCGCGCTGTTCGGCGAGTGCCAGCAGAATTTCGTACTGGACGGGATCGGTATCCTGAAACTCGTCCACCAGAATGGCCCGGTACTCGTCCTTGATGCGCTCGCGCACACGCGGGTGGTCTCGCAACAGCGCACGCGCGCGTGCCAGCAGTCCATCGAACGACAGCCAGCCCTGCCGCACGAAACTGCTGCGTATCTCGGACACAAATGGAAGTAGTAACTTTAAGCTATTCTTGAAGAACCCATCGTCAACATTCAGACATGATTGGACAGTCTTGACGATGCGGACGGCTTCGAGAAACTCCGACTCGCCCCAGCCGCCGACGGGTTTGCCGGGATCTTTTTCCAGCTGGTCCCGTTCTTCCTGCGAGAGCGTGGCAAGGGCAGACGGCCCCTCCTCGATCAGCCGCCGGAGTACCGACTCACACAGGGTCAGGAGCCGTTCGATCTTGCGCTGTTTGGGCTGGTCATGAGCGGCCGACAGGCGCTCCGCCGAGTCGCGAAGGTTGCGCAGCCATTCGGACGTCAGTGAAGACGTCTGCTCGAGTTGCCGCTCGAGTACCGCCGGGTCGACGAGCTCGCTGGAGAGCGCGCGAGCGAACGTGCGGACCTCCTGGAGTCCCACCTCCCGGAGAAGCGGACGCCAGAGCGCGTGGTGCGTGCCCCGAGGGCTCAATTCCCGATCGATCCACAGGTCCCATGCCGCGGTAAAGTGCTCCTCGAAGCGTGAGCCGTCGTCTTCCCGGAAGGCGGGGTCCAGCCCGCACTCCAAGGGATGGAGCCGCAAGAGATGGGCTGCAAAGCTGTGCAACGTGCCGATCTGAGCTTTCTCCACATCCCGGAGTGCCGCCGCGGCGCGCGCACCGAGCGTGTCGGCCGTGATCCGATAGCGGGCCGCCAGGTCTTTTGCCGCAACCGCACCCCCGCCTCCCCGCGGCTCGGGCCCCGTGCCGGCCAGCGCGGCGAGCCGTTCCCGCAACCGGACTTTCATCTCGGTCGCGGCTTTGTTGGTGAAGGTCAACGCGACGAGGCGCACGATGGGCACCGGGTCCGGCTCCTTCACGACCAGGTGCACAATGCGATTGACCAAGAGCGTCGTTTTGCCGGTTCCGGCTCCCGCCACGACCACCACGTTGCGGTCAAAGGTGGTTTCCGCCAACTCGCGGGCGACCCGGTCCGGAACGGCCTCAGGCCTACTCATCGCGCACCGTCTGAGCCCGAAGGGCTTTGAGCTGCTTAGCTTCCGGCGCGCGGTAGGACCGCCACCAGGTCGGCGGATGATCGCGCCGGCAAGACACGCGAAACTCGCAGGTGTCGCAGTACCCGTCTGGGAGGATGAAGAACCGTCCTGCTCGCATGCCCTCCATCACGATGCGAAGCGTTTCGGCGATGCGCGGCGCCTGCTCCGACGCCCACACCGACGAGTCGAAGGTTGCCCGCATGACCGGATTCGGCCAGCGCGGCGCCAAAAAGAACAATTCAACCTGCGCCGGCAGACCTGCGTCAGGGAATTCCAAGCGGGCATAGAGCGGCGGCTGCAGCCTGGTGCCCCTGATGGCCGCTTGGACGAGGCGGCGATCGTCGCCGCTCGGGCCCGAGCCGAGCTTGAACTTATAGTCGACGATACGGAGGGCATTCGCCCGCAGCAGGCGGTCCACCCGGTCCACCCGTCCCTGGATTTTGACGCTCGCGGTGCCGAGCAGAGCCGGAGGCAGCCGTCCTTCCCCTTCCACCTCGAATGCCAAAGGATGAAACGGGTCTTCCTGGTACGCCTGCTCGTCGGATTCGACCGCGGCGGAAATCACTTCCACCATCGCATCCTTCGCAAGCTCCCACAGGAGGTGAGGTCCCGTACGGTGCAGCGCTTCTAGGCTTTCCGCCGCCTGCGCGACCGCGCTGTGCACACACCATTCGATCGTGTCGTCGGTCACCGGCTTGGCCGGCCATCCCATGGGAACGAGCAGTTCGTAGCATCGCCTGAGGGCCGCATGACAAACGCGGCCGAGTAACGCCGGCTCAATGGCCGGCGTGGAGATCCGCCGCAGCGGCTCCAGGTGCAAGACGTCCGCAGCGAAGTACTGGAACGGACAGTGCGCGTAGCGCTCCAGGCGTGTCGGGGCCAGGCCGCGCTCTTCGAGTTTCGTCCAATGCTCGTTCAGCTCGCCCGTCAGCCCGTCCCACACGCTCAGGCGAGGGTGCTCGTCCTCGACGGCGGCGATGACCGCGCAGCCTTCCCGAACCCATGCGGGATCGCGTCCCACCGCGGCTATCAAGGCCTGGGCGTCGCGTCCCGTGAGCGTCGCCCACAACAGGACATGCTCGGGGGCCAGCCATGGGAGGGCATGCGGCCGCTGCGCAATCAAGTCCGTCACCTGCCGCGGCACCTCGTGGACAGGCGGCCGATTCACCCCGCTGAGAGCCGCAGCCTCGGCGATGTAAGACGAAGGAGTCAGGCTACGCCCCTGCTCGTCCGCGCGTTGGGAGGACAGGATCAGCCGCTCCGTCGCCGCCTGCTGCAGGAGCGTGAGGAGAAGCGCTTCCTCGTCATAGCCAGCCAGTTTCTCATCGATCTTGGAGCCCAGCGTCTCCTCCAGGGTGCGGCGATGGCGGTCGCGAAGGAACGGGTCTTCCCGAATATACCGGGGGAAGACATGGTCGTTGAGCCCTATGAGAAACAGCACTTTGAATGAGAGTCCCCGCGCCGCCATTGCGTCGGTGACGAGGACCCCGCGATGCGCGGTCGGCTCAAGGGGCAGCGTCTCCCGTTCCATCACGTGCGTCAGCAACTCGACGAATTCCGACCAGCTGAGGGGGTCTCCGAGCGCATCCAGCTGAGCCAGCGTCTCCAGCGCGGCGTCGAATTGCGCCCAGACCTGCGACAAATGGTCGTGCTCTTCGGCCCCACGGTCTGCACGATCCTCAGACAGACCGAAATGCGCTACAGCGACTTCCCGGAAGGCGGAGGTCAGTTGGGCCGCCGAGCCATGCGGCGGCCAGGCAGCCGTCTCAGCGAACAATTCTTCGACGACGAGCCGGAGCAGTTCGATGGTCTCCGTCGGTACCTGCACCGACCACACCGCCTCGTCCTCCTCGCCGCGCTCGAGCGCCAGTGCCCTTCGCCCGGCCTCTTTCAGCCGCGCCCACTCCCCTTTTCCACGCGTGATGTGCAAGTCCTCGACGAGCAGCCGCCAGAGATCCGGCCGGAAGCGGTCGTCGCGCCCATCGGTGTAATGACGGCTGCGGAAGAGCGGCGAGGACAGAAGGTCCAGCATGCTGCCGCGATAGTAGTCGTGCAGCGGCAAGGAGGCCAGTTCCAGCAGGGTCTTCGCCAAGGGCTCCTGGATGAGCGGACGACCCGCGGAGGTGACGAGCGGGATGCGGTGCTTCGCGAATACCGTCTGGAGCGCGGCGCTGTAGGGTTCCAAGGACCGCGCCACGACGCCGATGTCCTCGAAGTCGTGCCCATTGAGCTCGACCAGTTCGAGAATCTGCCGGCAGACCGATGCCAACTCTTCCTCGACGCCGACGACCGAGTTGACGGTGACCGTGCACCGGCGCTCGAACAGCGGACCGGCCTCCGGCTGTGGTTCGAGGTGCGCCACTTGCCCGGCAGCCGGGACCAGCGGACGAATGGCACGATCGAAAAATCGCCGGGCGAAGCGATACGAAGGATGCTCGTCCAAGGGGAAAAAGACGGTCGTGGTGCTGGCGTTGCCCACGGCTTCCAACAGGGACAACTGGACTTGGGTCAGATCATAAAAGCCGTAATAGGCCGTCCGCCGCAGGCAGGCGATCCACCGCGACTCGGCCACGAGAGGCGTGACGGCTTGGGCCAAATCATCAGCCGTGCCGAGCCCTAGGGTGGTGCCTGCTTCCTGCACGGCCGCGTGCAGCGTGAAGAGGGCGTCGAGCCAGGCGGCGTCATCTTGTCCAAAATAGCCTTCACGGACCGCCTGCAGCGCGTGGGTCGCGTCCACCCCGGCGTCCTTCAAGTCACGGATCGTGGACCAGAGCGCCCTCCATGTGCCGGAGGAATGGCCGATGTTCTGGAGCGGCGCAAGACCGGGCAAACGGCTTCGCACGAGATGCCGGACGAGCTGCTCGAAGAGCAGCTCGTCGACCACCGAGACCGTCGGGCCGTCCGGCCGCCCTCCGGCTTCGGCGGCCAGCCGCAGCACAAGCTGGTGAAACGTCAGGACGTGAATGTTGATCAGGGACAGGCCGTGCGTCAGCGCCATCGCCCGAACGAGGTGATCGACGAGCGGCTGAGACGGGACGAGCACGGCGATGGGCGCGAGCGGGTCCTCGGCTTTCGAGCTACGAACATGCTCGATGAGGGCGGTTTCGAGATGGGGATGGAAGCGGCCGGTGACGACGTGAAGCATTCAGCGCGTGCTGCGCGAAACGCGGCGCGTAACGAACAAGAGCGGTGTGATCATGCCGAAGGCTGTCCGTTGGCTGGCGAGCTGACCGTTCTGGGGCTCAGCTCCTACCCCGTTTCCGGCCCCAACAGCTCCCCGTTGCAATCGACGCAAGCCCAGTCCCCGTCGATGAACGACATGGGGTCGCCGCAGATCGGACAATCCGGCGGGGGGCCCTTGTCCAGGAGCGGCAGCGGCGGAAGCTCGAATTCTTCGTCTTCGGGAAGCATCGGTCAATCGGTCAGTCTCGAGGTTTCATCTTCAGTTGCAACGCCTTTTCGGCGCTCTCCCGGCTCGGCACGCCGACAAAGGTCAGGCGTCCGTCGATGATGGTCGCCGGAACCGCGCGCACCGAATGGCGATTCGCCAACTCCTGTCCGTCCGGGGTGGTGATGTCGACTTCGCGATACGAAAAGCTGTACTTGACCCGCAATTGCTTCCACAAATTCTTGGCCGAGGGGCAGGCGCCGCAGGTCGGCGACACCAGCAACGTGATATTGGGCATAGACGCTCCTTCACAACCGGTGCGGGATCTTAGCACCTGCTTGGAAGGGCGTGCAAGGAACCGCCGGTGCTTCGTGATGAGCAGCCGACATTGACGTAGGATGAAGGCCGATCCTAACGGCCCGCCGGCCAGCCGCCGTGCTGGCTCTCGGTTCCACCGACGATGGGCGGGGCGCCGGCATCGTTGCCGGCTGGATTGCCGGGAGGGCCCACGATGTTGCCGGCCGTATTCGGATAGTGCGGGGGCCGTGCCCTCGGCTGGGTACTGCCCGCCTCTCCTGTATGTTGCGCCAACGAATTTTTCGGCTTTCCGCCGCTGCAGGCTGGAACGGCCAAGAGGAACAGCGTACAGGTTAGGGCCAGCATGCGCATGGCGTCAAATTTTTCCGACGAGATCCAAGCTCGGTTTCAACGTCCGGTCCCCGGGCTTCCATCCTGCGGGACAGACCTCGACCCCGCCCTTCTCTCGGACGAAGGCGGCGGCTTGGAGTTTCCGCAGGAGTTCCTCCATGTTGCGGCCGATGGAGTTGTGGTGCACTTCGTAGGCGCAGAGCTTTCCATCGGGATCGAAGATGAAGCTTCCGCGCAACGCGACGCCGTCTTGCGCGAGATATACGCCGAGCCGCTGGGCCAGCCGTCCCCCCGGGTCTGCAATCAACGGAAAGGACAGGCTCTTGAGGGAGGGCGACGTGTCCAACCAGGCCTTATGGACATAGACGGAGTCGGTACTGACTCCGCACACCACCGCGTCCAGTTTTTGAAATTCCTGGTAGAGCGACGACAACTCCTCCAATTCAGTGGGACAGATGAACGTAAAGTCACCAGGATAGAAGACAAGCACCAGCCAACGGCCGCGATAGTCTTGCAGCTTGACCGGTCGAATCTCCCGCTGTTGATACGATTGGTAGGTCCCGTCTGGAATCAATTGCCCGATCATCGGCATGGTGCCTTCTCCTCCGTCGCGCCGCCAGGGTGGTCGTGCGGGAACGCATCCCAGTTCGTCACCCGAGACGTCTGCCGGTCGACGTTGTTGCCCAAATGGGCTGCCGCCCGGCGCAACGCCTCCTGTTCGGCCTCTTCACTTGTGGGAAAGGTTCCGGTGCGAAAGGTGTAGACCGCGCTATTCTCTTCGAGCCCGCACCGCACCGCCCCCTCAACGCTCCATTTCCCGTTCTGCCCGCCGAAGCGGAGGTGGACGCGGCATCCGGCGACCACCACATCTTTGTCGTGCGTCCCCTGCAATTCCGACCTCCTCGACCTCATCTCCGACCTCCTCGACCTCATCGCGGTTGAGCCGGAGGAGCCGGCTGCTCCGGTGCCGGGGTGCGCTTGCCTTCATCGCCTGGCTGAGCCTGCGGCTCCTCAGGGTTCACCGCCATTTTGGGATCGACGACGGGAGGTGTGATCACCGCGTCCGGATGAGGTACCGTTTCCGGCTGCTTGACGATGCCTGGATCCCGGCTCGGAGGCGGCTCCGGCTTCGGTGCTTCCGCAGAGGGTGGCTGATCTGGCTGAGACGGAGGAACCGGCGTGGTATCGGCCGCCATGCCGGTCAGCGGAATGAACATAAAGAGTACTGTTGAGAGGGCGATCATCATCCTTTTCATATTGTCACCATACTGCCGGTGCTGGTCTCTCACCACTAGGGCAAGCCCAAGCGCGGGGACGGCGCCGTGAAATGATCGGAAGGCAGGTGCTGCAAGAATCATTGTCCGGGAGAAGACAATTCGTCCATCTCGATCCCGGACAGCAGCACCATTGTCTACCTCAACGTTGGCGGATAGCGGCCAGGCCCATGGTCTTCGTCTTGCACATCACCATCCGAAGGCAAAGAGTGACCGATCTTACCGTTGGAGGTGACGTATGAAGGCTGGGCGCTCATTCATGATTTTGGGAGCAAGTCTTTTCTTCACTGGTGCCATCTATGCCTCTGGGTCGGCATCCGACCCAGGACAGGCCGTGCTGGTGACAGGACAATCATCTTCGCAGCCGCAGGCGTCCGGCCCGTCGGACCAGCAGATGCAGGAGCAGGCCAGGGAGTCTCGGAAGCAACCGTCCCACACCGAGTTCGGCGGACAACCGAAGGACGAAGCGGCCCGTGAACGGCACCATCAGCAAAATCCACAGAGCGCCCAGCACCTGGGACCGCAGGAGAGCGACGAGAAGAGCGGAGGAACCCAGAGCGGCGGTGCCCGTGGCGCAGAAGAAAGCCGCCAGGGCTCGGCGCCCGGAGGGACCCGCTAGGTGTCTTTCACCACAGGGAGGTATGACGATGCGAAACACATCGTGGCTGGCCATGGCCGCGGTCGTGCTCACCGTTGCGGCCTGCGCTCATCAGGCGGATCGCGGCCGTCCGATGGAACGGACCATGAAATCGCCGTCTCCCGCCGCAACCCCGCTGGACTCCCGCACCGTTCCGCACCCGGAGTGGGTGCAGGTGAGCGGCCAGATCGAGGAAACCAGGACGGTGGCGCCCGGCGGGCAGCAAGAGCAGCTGCTGGCGGTGCTGCGCCCCGTCGAGGGCGGGCAAGTCATCGTGGATTTGGGTCCGGTGCGGGCGCTCGGCCCGATTCGGCTGCAGGACAAGGACTACGTGCATGTCCGGGGAACGCCCGCGGAGAGCGGCCGCCATCCGATGATCATCGCCCATGAGCTCATCGCCGATGGAAAAGTGATCGAAATTAAGCGGCCGCCGGACGCC
This sequence comes from Nitrospiraceae bacterium, assembly GCA_040255845.1. Lineage (GTDB taxonomy): Bacteria > Nitrospirota > Nitrospiria > Nitrospirales > Nitrospiraceae > Nitrospira_D. Next base: position 15,029 of record JBDZVU010000021.1, read on the forward strand.
GTCCCGCCGGTGGCTCCCGCCGCTCCGGCGGACACAGGAACCAGTCCCGCAGCCCCGGCTGCGCGGACGGAACGCTAGCGTTTGCCGTCGTAGCCTCGGTCTCGCCAGCGCTCAAGCAAGCGGATCCGCTTGTGCAGCTGCTCGAGCGTGGCCTGATCGACGCGGCTGCCGGTGCGCGCAATGAGCTCCGCGTTCAATCGTCGATGGTCGACGCCGGAGTTGCGCGATACGGTGCCGACCAGGAGGCGATGCAGGTCGCGCAGCTCCCGCTTGCGCTCGTGGAGGGAGATCTGCTCCTCCTGTGCCGGCACCTCCGTTCCGCTTTCGTCCTCTCCTCCGATCAACGCATCGATGCGGGCGACGGCCCGCAGGGGCTCATACTCCTTCACGGCCACCGCGATCCGACCGAAGAGATCGCGCTGCCCCGACGGCATGATGTCTTCCAGGACGTGATCCCGTTCGGCTTTGATCTGCCGGGCATAGTGAACGAGGATCGGATCCTTCGGGAGGTAGAGCCAGGCGCGTTGCGGCGCGGGCACATGCTCCTGCATGCGCACGAACCGGCCGACGACCTGCCGGAAATACATTTCCGTTAACACGTTGGTGCCATAGACGCCGACACGCAGGCGCGGGATGTCGACCCCTTCGCTGACCATGTTGACCGCAACGAGCCAGCGCTGTTGCGCATTCGCGGAAAACTGATGAATGGTGCGGGACGCTGCGGGATCGTCCGACACGGCGACGGCGGCCCTGGTCCCGGTGACCTTCCCCACCAACTCGGCGATCCAGCGGGCATGCTCCTGATCCATGCTGACGATCAATCCTCCGGCATCCGGCTGCTCCTCCGCGCGCAGCCTGGTGAGTTGGGCATGGGCGTCCTGGATGACCGGCCCCAGCCAGCTCTCCTGGAGCAGCGCCGTCTTCAGCCGTTCCCGCTGGCGGTCGAACGTGAGGCCGTCCTCGAACGTCGCGGTGTGCTGACGTCCTTCAGACAGCCACGTCAACTCTCCCTCGTAGCTGGGAAAGACGATCGGCCGGCAGACGCGGTCGCGGATGGCGTCGGTGTAGCCATAGGTGAAATCCGCGCGGCTTTCACCCTGGTCATAGCGAATGAAGGGGATGGGGATATTGTCCGAGCGAAACGGCGTCCCGGAGAGGATCAGCCGAAACACCGCCGCGTCGAAGGATCGGCGCAGGGCGCGGCCCCAGTGTTTGCCGTCCCCCGCATGATGCAGCTCGTCGAGCACCGCCAAGGTCCGCCGCGCGGCCGTCGCCTGCTGGAAGACTCCCGGCGCCAGGGCGACTTGCTGGTAGGTGACGACCGCTCCGTGGTAATCGGACGCCTCGCGTCCCTGGTCGTTGCTCATCGCGGGATCAAGATGGAGGCCGACTCTGGCCGCCGCCTCGGACCACTGGGTGCGCAGATGGTTCGTGGGGCAGACAACCACGATGCGTGCCGCGGCGCCGCTCCTCATGAACTCATGCGCCACGCGGAGCGCAAAGCGCGTTTTCCCGGCGGCCGGCGTGGCCATGGCGAGAAAATCCGGGGTGGGATGCGCCAGGGCGGCGGCCGCGGCGCGCTCCTGCCATTCGCGCAAGGGGGCGGTCCAGGCCGGCAGACCGCCGCGGGCCGATGACTGCACCCGAAGCAAGGCGTCACGTCGCACGAGACGCCCTACGCCAGGCCGTGTGTGCCGTCCAGAAATTGGACCGCCTGATGTTCAATTGGTGACGGAGGAATTGCCCGCTCATGAAGAAAAATCGAGCGCGCATTGTAGCCGTTTGGCGGAAAGTCGCAAGAGGCCAAAAATTTTTTTCGACCCTACGCCGGATGGGATTGACAGGGGAAGCTCAGATCACTGGTCCAAAGTGGTCGGACCACTCGCGGGCCAAGAGCCGACCCTCCTGGCGAAGTCGCGCGATCTCCAGGCTGGAGAGCGGCGTAAACGTTCTGGCGCGCCGAAGGTTTTCTGTCAGCTCCCGACGTGTCGCCATGCCGATGACGGCGCACGCCACGCCTGGAATGCTCAATGCGTATCGGAAGGCGCTGTCCCGATACGCGGCCGGCATGCGGCAATGGCTCAGCCCGGCCGGCGCCGGATGCTGCGCACCGCCGTAGACTTTCATGGCGATGAGGCCGACGTTCGCACGAGCCGCCGCCGGCCAGATCTGCTCTTCGAAGCCGTAGGTATGGCAATCGGCAAAGTTCACCGCGTTCAGCAGCACGTCGATCTCGAAATGCCGCAGCGCGTCGCGGAACCGCCCCGGGCGATTGTGCCCCGACAGCCCGACAAAGCGGGTAAGCCCGCCCGCCTTGGCTTTCATGAGGGCGGCGTATGTGCCCGATTTGCCGAAGACCGTGCGAGGATCCATTTTGTCATCCCCTACGCTGTGCACGAACACGAGATCGGCATAGTCGGTCTGCAGTTCCTTCAAGCTTCGCTCCAGCAAGCGTAAGGCCCGTTCGCCGTCGGGCTCGAAGCATTTCGTCACCAGAAACATGCGCGACCGTACCTGCCGAACGAGATGACTCAGCTGATGCTGAGCCTGACCGTAGCCGCCCAGTTCCGGAGCCGTATCGAAGTACGTGATGCCTTCCTCGAACGCCGCTTCATAGAGCGCAACGGCTTCGCGCTGGGGGAGCCGCGTGCCGCTCGCCGCCGTCCCGAAGCCGAGGATGGGAAGCTCCACGCCGGTCTTTCCGAGCACGCGGGACGGCAGTGGGGGCGCGGATTGGTTGACGTAGCGCAGCGGGGATGGACGCGGCTGCATGCTCTACGATAGGAATGGCGACCGAAGAGCAGAACTCGGAGGACTCCTAGAAACGTCCGTCGCGGGCCGATCCGCTAATCGAGCCAGTCGTGCTCACGCAATTTGCGGGGCAGGTATTTCTTCGTCAGGTACTGGAAGTCCTTGTTGGCCAGCGCATCCAATTCATATTTAAGGCCGCTCGTCAGCATGCGTTTGATTTCCGCCTGCCAGGCTGGCTTCTGGAACCATTGGTAGTTCATCAATTCTTTGGCGCGGGCGATATCTTTCTCGTTGAGCTTGATGCCCACGTTGCGGGGCAGCTCATAGCGCTCGGGATCCGCGCTCGACAGTCCGATGAACTTGGCCTTGGGAATGGCCATGCGCTGGCTTTCGAAGGCCAGATTGATCGAGCCCTGCTTGACCACGGAGTAGATGTAATACCCCCAGGGGTCGTTATCCACCAAGACGTAGACTGGAAGCCGGTGCTCTTCGTGGAGGCGCCGCGCAAGGCGGCGGACGCCGCGGGGCGGTTGCCCGTTGCCGGTCAGCAGCACGCAGTTGTAGCGCCGCCAGAACTTGTCTTCGGACAAGCGGTTCCACTGGGTCCCCTTCTCCACCAGCAGCAGAAAATCAGCGGTGCAGCGGCGAATTTCAAGGTACTCCGGTTCGACGATGGACGGCACCGAATAGCCGCCCTTCCCGAGACGGGAGCAGTCGACGCGGTCGCCGTCGTCCCCGAATACCACGGGCCCGACGATGCTGCCGCTGTTCTCGGCGCGCACGTGGAGCTCCTCGCGCAGCGCGGCCAGGGAGACTTCAAGGTCTTCAATCACCGGGTCGGATTCGTCCTGGGTATCGAAGGTGTTTTCGTGGGAATCTTTGATCGTATGTTTCGTCCGGTAATAGATTTCCCGGAGTGATGTGGTGAGGTCGGCGCGCTGCAACTCGGCGAGCGCGTCCGCCACTAGGACGGTTTGCATGAACTTCTTGGCCATCCCCACGTTGAAAAAGGAGCGGGCCTGCTTCTTGGCCCCCATCTCGATCATGCCTTTGCGTTGGTTGAACGCGACGTTCGAGAGGGCACGAATGGGAATGGAAAAGGTTGGATCCTTCGCCTTCTCCGCGGCGGCCACGACGACGTCCGCCAGCCCGATCAGCTTTTTTTCCACCACGCTGGGTTTTCTCTGTTTCGTCGCCATGCTGTTACTTCCTTCCACGCCGCTTGGCGCCGCGCTTCGCGGGGGTCCTCGTTGAAGGTTTCGTCGGTTTGTCGAACAGGGGCATCTGGGACGGTTTCCGTGACCGCTCGGCGGGACGCCGGTTCGTGGCCCGGGATGCCTTAGGCGTAGGCTCCGGCGAGGCGGTTTCCACATCGCCGGGAGGAGCGCCGGAACCCGCAGGGGCCTGTCCGCCCTCGACGTGCGCCGCGACCTCCACCTCCCCTTCGAGACCCTCGTTTGTCACGATGATGGAATGGGGCAGGCCCTCTGGACCTCCTCCGGTTTTTCCCAGCGCTTCGTCGGTCTTGAGGCCACCCGTGCGCGACGTGGCGATCTTCTGCAATTGCGCCTTGAGTTTCTCCTTGGGCAGCGTTCCGCCCTTCAGCCGGTTGCAGGCTTCGACGACCTCTTCAATATAGAGCTCGAAGATGTTGCGCCGGCGGAATTCGCTGGCCGCGCGCTCTCGCCGGCGAAGGAACAGGCCCAGACGCCGGCCGCATTCGCGGAGTGCGAGCGTGATTTCCTTTTGGATCTCATCATAATCCGCAATGGCTTCCTTCGATTCGCTGGTGAAGGGGACCCAGACGGACGCCATGTGCACGAAGATCACCATCGGCCCGGCCGGCAAGGCACCGCGCGACTGAGCGACCCCGTAATGTTTCCACGTCGTGTTCAGCACCGCCTTGAAGGTCGCACAGGCCGATTGCTGGTACAGCAAGGGAACCCGGTTGGCATACCGGATGACGCGGGCGAGTTCCGCGTCGTCTTCCTCTTCTTCGCCTTCCGCCTTCGGCACAGCCGGCTGCTGCGGTTTAGCCTGGTCCTCGGGACGGCGGCCGTACGCCAGACCGGCCTCGATGATGAACGGATTGCCGCGATAGACGGCCGGGGGGCGGCTCACAGCCGTGTAGAACTCGCCTTTGATCTGCTTGTACAGGCCGGAGAGAATGGCCTTCTCCCCGATGGGCGAAATGCAGCTGGTGGGCGGCGCCATGAGCTTCGTGCGCTGCACCGTCTGATACAGCGTCTCGGCGGAGTGGCCCTTGAGATCCCGGGGCCTCATGTCCGGAGACAGCTTCGCCGCCTTGCACATCTCCGCGGCAAGCTGCGGCGAAACCCGGCAGAAGTCTGATGACAAGAATCCGGTCAGCGTCTGGCTCTTTGTATCTTGCAGCATTTTGAGCCACATGCCGAATTCGATCCCGTAGGGGTGGGGCTTGATCTCGCGCGGCGCAGGCGGCAGCTCATGATACGTCCGCGGATACTCCTTGGTCTCCCCGTCGGGCGTGTGGTAGATCAGGCGCACGTGCGGGTTGGCGATCGACGTCTGCTCCAGCCATTCGTCCACAGAGGCCCGCCCCT
>JBDZVU010000021.1:20371-38931 GCA_040255845.1 Nitrospiraceae bacterium
GCGCCCCTTCTGGTACTTGCCTTCCACTTCCAGCGTCACCTGCGTGCCCCGCGGCTGCGGCCATTCGATCTGCTTGCTCTCGTGCACGAGCGGCTCGTTCTTCTTCGTATCGATCTGGACCTCGAAGAAGTGGGCGGCGGCTTTCGGTCCCGTGCGCGAAATGATCGTGACCGGTTTGCCGGTGGTCAATTGCCCGTACATACCGGCGGCCGAGATGCCGATCCCCTGCTGGCCCCGGCTCATCCGCAATCGGTGAAATTTTGAGCCGTAGAGCAGTTTGGCGAAGATGCGCGGGATATGCTGGCGGACGATGCCCGGACCGTTGTCGGTCACGGTGATGCGGAAACGGGTCGCCTGGCTTGCGGGCGGTGTGACGCCGTTCACCGGCACGACTTCAAGGCGGACCGTCACGTCGGGCAGGATGCCCGCCTCCTCGCTCGCGTCGAGCGCATTGTCGACGGCTTCCTTCACGCAGGTCAGGAGCGCCTTGCGCGGGTTGTCGAAGCCGAGCAGATGCCGGTTCTTCGTAAAAAACTCGGAGACGGAGATTTCGCGCTGGCGCGCGCCCATTTCAACGGCGGTCACTTGCTGGACGGGCTTGCTCGAAGTTTTGGACGGCGGCGCGGAGACGGACGAAGGCATGGAGGACGTCTTGGTAGTCATTCACCCTCTCGACAAAGGTCCACTGATGAAGGCGGTCACAAAATGCGGCGGCATTGTACAGAGGTTGCCGGACCGAGGAAACTGTTTTTCACGGAAGCGGCATGCGGCGCGGCGGGTGACAAAAGGTGGGAGGAGCACGCACCTACCGAGGATCAGCAGGTACGGCGGAGATCTTGGGAGGACTTCAGGCTTCCCAGTACGAGCTGGGCTTGCACACCATCCTCGCGCTTGATCCCCTTATGAACCATATTCCCTCGGGGCGTTAACTCCTCCCACACGCTCACCTTATGCCCGCGGCGGCGGGCAGTCAAGGGAACCCCAACTTCATTTTTGTATTTTAATTGTTGACAGGCACTTGACGATGCCGTTTCGATCATACGCAATCATAGCGACAGTTCCGGCTCCAAGAACTTCTCGGACTTCCGAAATGACGCCCGGTATGATGGCACGGATTTGCTCAGTCCCCATCTTCTGTGGATAAGTCTGTGTACAAGAGTGCCGCCAGGCTCGGGAGTCGTTGCCTGTTACAAGCGGAAGAACAAATTGCCTATTTTTTAGGCATTGGTAGAGTTACGGGCCAACCACAAGATATGGGGGGCAAACGGCCAAATTGCCACGATTTCGTACATTTGCCGGTGCGTGCGGCTTGACATCGCTGAAACTCCGCTGCTGGGGCAGCGGAGAAGCACTTCATCGCTCGAACTATCCACAGCCACGCGGAGTTTCTGAGGATAAGGGGCAAACAAGCGCGACTGGAGAGCGATTTCTGAAGGGGTCTGCCGTCCAGCAAAATGTGTCAATGGCCGAAGGAGGAAGGACGCCCAGAAAAATGGCCCCGTCCGTTCGCGCCGAACGCTCGCCCCTACTTTTTTCGATAGACGTTCAGACCGATCTTCTCCTGCCGGTCGGGAATCGTCACGTTGCCCTCTGTGCTCGCGACGATGATGGTCTTTCCCGACGACGAAGGACCAAATTCTTTGGACAAATCCACCCTGATCGTCAGGATATTGCCGTCCACCGACAACTCAACATTCTTCATGTCTGACTCCTTGGCGCGGGCGAGATGCGAAGGTCACGGGCACGCGGCTACCAGGCATAGGCCTCGGGTGCCGTTCCTCCTGGTCCCGGAAAGATCTGGTCCAACTGAGCGAGCGCGTCGGCAGAGAGCGCTAGTGCAAGGCCGCGCATGCTGTCGTCGAGCTGTCCGAGCGTGCGTGGTCCAATGATCGGCGCCGTGACCGCCCGTTGGGCCAGCAGCCACGCGATGGCGACGTCCGCCGGACGCTCTCCGAGTCGTCGGCACCACGCCTCGTAGGCTTCCAGCTTTGCGCGATGTCGTTCCCGGTCCGTCTGGACGTCCCGCTCGGCGCGCCGGCCGCTGCCTCCCGGCTCCGGCGCTCCGGCCAGCAAGCCGCGCGCCAAGGGGCTCCACGGTATCATCCCGATCCCGTAGGCCTCGCAGGCGGGCAGCACTTCCAACTCCACGGTTCGTTCAAGAAGGTTGTACAGGCTTTGCTCGGAAATCAATCCAAGAAAGTGACGGCTCTTGGCCGATTCCTGCGCCTGAGCAAGATGCCAGCCGGCGAAGTTGCTGCTCCCCACGTACAGAATCTTTCCTTCGCGCACCAACTGCTCCATCGCCTGCCAGATCTCTTCCCAGGGGCAGTCGCGGTCTACGTGATGCATTTGGTACACATCGATGTAGTCCGTTTGCAACCGGCGGAGGCTGGCTTCGCAGGCGCGCTTGATGTGCAAGGCCGACAGGCGCGATTGGTTCGGCCAGTCTCCCATGCGGCCGAAGACCTTGGTGGCGAGCACCACGCGCTCGCGGCGGCCGTTGCCCTGCGCGAACCATCGTCCGATGATCTGTTCGGTCCATCCTTCGCCCACCTTCCATCCGTAGACGTTGGCGGTATCGAAGAAATTGAGACCCAGATCGAGCGCGCGATCCATGATCGTCCAACTCTCCGCCTCCGGCGTATGGGGGCCGAAATTCATCGTGCCCAGGCACAAGCGGCTCACCTTCAAGCCGGATCGGCCGAGATGGACGTACTCCATGGGCGTCAGTATCCCCGTCCCGTGCTTCCGCCTCGCCCCATCCGGTCCAACGGCAGCGCCTCGTACCGCCGCTTCAAATCCGGATGCCCGTCCAGATACTGCTTCACGGCCGCCTCGTCGGCGAAGACGTCGCGGCTGCGCGCGCGGTACTCCTCGACGGTGAGGTCATACTTCGACAACACGGAGGCGAGCTTCGTGTTGATGTCCTTGCCCATTTCGCGCATCTGTTCCGGCGAGGGCCGTTGCCCTTCCCCGAATCGCTCCCCGCCCGAGAAATAGTTGGTCATCATCTCGCCGATCTCAATGCGGGCGTTGACGAACTTTTCCACCTCGGCCGGATCAGCGGCCCCCGCGGCAGCGGCAATCAACAGGACAGTCGCGAACATGACGGAGAGGCCCACTTCACGATGGCGGATCATACGTACCCCTTTCTGTTGAGTCCGATGGACGGAATTGACCTCATCATAGCATCCGGCGCGTCTCGATCTTTGATGAGGCCTGCTTCAACGTTTCCCGGCCAGATTGATCCACCGAAAGGTGCGCCGGGCGCGCTTCCGAAGCACCGCAATGAGGACGGTAGCCCAAATGACCGTGATAACCAATACCCGGTCGGTAATCGGAATCGGACGCGTGCCGTCCACGGTCACGTAACCCGGCAGCATCGCGAGCACGCTGGCGAAGATGGCCAACCCCGTCACGGGGTACACGTCGTCCTCCGCGGACCATAACGCAATCCATACCACGGGGATGACATGAAGCACGTACCAGGGAAGGCCGCGCATCTGCGGGAGAAGATCCACGACCGCCACTGCGACTGCACCCGCGCAGGTCGCGAGGGCGACCCACAAGCTGGTTTTCGGCTCTTTCACACCTTTTCCGTGCGTTGTATATTTGCGCAACGACCGCATGATCAGCTTAGCGGGTGACCGCGACCAGTACAACTCTCGGGCGCGGCCAGCGGCCTGTCAAGAGCCGCGCTCGACCGGCCGATAAAGGAGTGGCGAATGGGAAGGACGATGCCAGAGCCGCTCAGCAACGAAGAAGTGGAGGAAGCGCGGGTCCGCCTCGTGGACGGGGTGCGGGTCGGCGTCTTGCTGACGCTCCGTCATGGACGCCCGTTCGGGTCGCACGTGCCCTTCCTCTTCGGGTCGGATTGGACCAGAGCTTTCCTGCATCTCAGCCGGCTGGCCCAGCACGCGCAGCACCTGGCCGCCGATCCCCGGACGGCGCTGTTCGTCGCGGAAACCGACAGTCCCGAGAAAAATCCGCTTGCGCTGAAACGGCTCAACGTCATGGGGACCGCGGCGCCCCTCGCGCGGGATACCGCCGAGTACACGGCTGCGAAGGCGGCCTACATCGCGCGCTTTCCCCTCTCGGCTCCCATGTTCGGTTTTGCCGACTTCGGCATGTGGGAACTGCGCTTGGAGGAAGCCCATTTGGTGCTGGGGTTCGGCCATGCGTATGGGGCTCGTGCCTCGGCGCCTCGGACATGGGTTCATCAGCAACCCGAGACCGGCGGGCGACCGTGAAGGCGCTTCAGGCCGCAATTTCGCGAGCCACCGCAATGTCTATGGCACCGGCATCTTCGAGGATCTGCCTGGCGCGGGTGATGTCGTCGTCGTTCCGGCAATGGACGGAGATCAGAATGCTTCCCTGCTCGATATGCCCTTCATAGCGTTTCGCTTCGTATTCCGGGATTCCCAATCCGATCAACCCTCCGGCCAGTCCTCCGACGCTCGCGCCGATTCCGATGCCGCTCAACGTGGCCAGAAGCGGACCGGCCGCCACCAGCACGCCTAAGCCTGGCACCGCCAGCGTTCCGATGCCGGCCAGCAGTCCAAGCACGCCGCCGACGACGCCGCCGGCGCTGGCGCCCGTCGCGGTGCCTTCCAGGGCCTTGGTCTGTTTCTCCACGGCCAAGCCCTCCTCGCTCTCGCCCTGCGGCGCGAGCACCGACACATCGTCGCTGGAAAATCCCGCCGCTTGCAGCCGCTGAATCAGCAGACGGGCGGCGTCACGCGAGGCGGCAATGCCGAACACGGCTCGTCCCATGGTCGTTACTCCTGCGGAACCGACAGACGATCCTCGATGCGCTTCGTCGTCAAACGGCCCGCGATTGTGCGGATGCGCTCGGCTTCCGACTGATTGGTCACCGGCCCTTGCAGGACCACCTGCTCGCCGCTGGTCACCACCGTGACGTTCTTCGCCTGGAATGACAAGTGATCGTCTCGCAGCAACGCCTGCCTGATTCGCGCCGTCGTGGTGACGTCGTCGGCTGATTCGGATTGTGCCGTTGCGGCCACGCGGTCGGCGGTCTCGCCTCCGGGAGATTCCTTCGCGCCCGAGTCCGGTGGCGACGGAGAGGTCTGTGCTGGCGACTCCGTTACCCCAGGAGGTTGGCTCGGAGCAGAACCCGCGGTATCCGGCGAAGGGGATCTGGCCACACCAGTGTCCCCCCGGCTTGGAGCCGGCTCGTGCTTTTTCGGAGGTGGTTCCGGCGTTCGCCGAGCGGGGGGCCGCTCCGGTTGCCGCTGGGACGGCTGCGGGGTCTTCGGTCCAGTGACGGCGGAGCCAACCGAGGCGGTCTCCTGCTGCCGGGATGCACACCCGGTTGCGAGCACAACGAAGGCAAGCAGGAGCGGGACGGGGTGGAAATGCATGGCAGCATGGTGCCCCGAGCGGGACCATGCGTCCACTCTGAGATTCCCTGGAAACGGAACAGCGGCGCACCGCCGCTTCCGGGGAGGATCAGCCAGCCACGGAGCGCGTCAGCGGTTGGTGTGCGTCAAGCGGCAAAGACTGCCAGCCAATGCAAAACCGCCGACGAACGCCAGCCCCAGAATGAGGAGCGCCGTTCCGCTCGGGTGCCGTACCTGCGAACGCACATGGCGTTCGGCCTGCTCGCCGACCGCGGCTTCGCCGCCGATCCATCCGCGGGACTCGTGTTCATGCTTCATACAGGTCGTCAATCCTCACTCCCTTCGTCCAGGGCGATGCATTCCTCAATGAGCTGCTCCAAATCATCCAATTCCTCCTGTCGAATTTCCAGGAACTTCACGCCGAACGTCTGGCCATGAATCCATTGGACCTGGGCTTGCTCGATGACGATCGGCTCGGCCATTCCAGGCACGATGAGCGTCACGCTCATCAATTTCCCCGGCTGCACCGCCAGTTCACTGTCGATGCGCGCGCCGCCGAGGGACAGATCGACGGTCTCCCCTTCGACGTCGTGCGAATTGGCCCGCAACAGCCCTTTCACTTGGGCTGGCACGCGTCGGTGGCGACGTCGCTCCATGGACATGGCCCTTAGAATACAGCCTTCGTCGAGGAAAAGCACGTGTGTGAAGTGCGCCACGGCGCGTCCCTTGCAAGGCGGGTGGCATTTCGTTAAGGTTACTGCGCAATGAATCATGCCCGTGCTCGCCAGATACTGTTTGCTTGCGCGAGCGGCCTTCTCCTCCCTCTGTGTTTTCCCAAATTCGACATGGGCTTCCTCGCCTGGGTGGCTCTCGTCCCCCTGCATCTGACGCTCGACCACATTCCGAAGCGGCGGGCGTTCTGGCTGGGCTGGTTGACGGGCACGATCGGCTTTACCGGCATCATGGCCTGGGTCGTGACGGCGATGAATACCTATGGGAAAGTGCCGCTGCCGATCAGCTATGCGATTCTGCTCTTGTTGACCGCCTATCTTGGTGTGTACGTCGGGCTCTACAGTCTGAGCGTCGTCTGGCTGCGCGAGCTGATCCCTCGCTACGGCATCGCGCTCGCCCCCTGCTTCTGGGTCAGCCTGGAACTGCTGCGGACGTATTTCCTGTCGGGCTTGCCGTGGTGCCTTCTTGGCTATTCACAATACCGGCACATCGAGATGATTCAGATCGCGGACCATTTCGGCGTCTACGGGGTGTCGTTCTTGATCGTGTTGGTCAACGTCACCGTGGCGGAACTGGTGTCCTGGCTGGCGCCGTTCTTCCGCGGATTCCGGCCCGCCCGGCTTCCCTGGGAGCTGGCAACCCTGACGGTCCTGCTGGTGGGGCTCTCCTGGCAGTACGGATCGTGGATCACGTCGGAGCGGCCTTTCGGCGACGTGGCGCGCTCGTCGCTTCGCGTGGGCGTCGTCCAGCCGAACATCGACCAAGCCGTCAAATGGGATCTCGCATTCCGCGACGAAACGATGGCGCGCCTGGATCGGCTGACCGGCCAGCTCGGCACCGACCTGGATCTGGTCGTGTGGCCGGAGGCGGCGACGCCGTTCCTGCTCGAACGGGAGCGCGAGTTCCAACACCAGCTCATCGGCTGGGCGGAGCGGGCCCGCGCGCCCATCCTGCTCGGCAGCCCGGCGCTGCGGTATTACCCTGACCGGCGCCCCTACCTTTTGAACAGCGCCTACTTGCTGACGCCTGAAGGGCAAGTGCTGGGCCGCTATGACAAACATCATCTCGTGCCGTTCGGCGAATATATTCCGCTGAAGACGTCGCTCCTCTTTTTTCTTGATAAATTGGTCGAAGGCATCGGGGATTTCGAGGCCGGCCCCGGTTCGACGGTGCTCTCGTTCACGCCCAGAGGGGACGGGGCTTCGGGGGCTCGACCCGTCAAATTCGGCGTGGCGATCTGTTACGAGGTCATCTTCCCCGACCTCGTGCGCCAATTCGCCGCCAATGGCGCGGAATTTCTGGTCACCATTACGAACGACGGGTGGTTCGGCCCTTCGTCGGCCCCTGCACAGCATTTTGCGATGGTCGTCTTCCGTTCCGTCGAAAATCATCTCGCATTCGCCCGGTCGGCCAATACCGGCATTTCGGGGTTCATCGATCCCTTCGGACGAATCATGGAGGCGTCGGCGTTGTTCACCCAGACCGCGCTTCAAGCAAACATTACCGTCTGGCAGCCGCGCACGTTTTACAGTCGGCATGGGGATGTGTTTGCCTATGGCTGTGTGCTAATCTGCGCGCTGCTGTGCCTGTTCGGATTGTTCCGCACGAAGGAACCGGCCCACGGGACCACGGCCATCACCCCCGCGTAACCAGAAGGAACTCGATCATGCTCGATGAAGTGCAAACTCGTGTCCGGACAGTGGGAGAACAGGTCGCCGAATTACGGGGGCATCTTTGACTTCGCCCGCATGCGATCCGAACTCGAGGAGCTTGAGGCCCAAATGGCCCAGCCCAATTTTTGGGCTCACGCCCGCGCCGCCGCGGCCGTGAGCCGCCGCAAAGCCACCCTCGAGCGCGATCTCCGGCAGTGGCAGGACATTGAAGGGAAACTCGGCGACATCGAGGCCCTCCTCGAACTGGCCCGGGAAAGCGATGATCCGTCGCTCGAGGAGGAGTTGACGTCGGAGTTGAACGTCCTGGAGCCGCGCTTGGCGTCCCTGCGGCTCGAGTTGCTGCTCTCCGGGGAGTTGGACCCGAATAACGCGATTCTGGCCATCCATCCTGGCGCGGGCGGCACCGAATCCCAGGATTGGGCGCAAATGCTGCTGCGCATGTACGTGCGGTGGGCCGAAGGCAAGAACTTCAAGGTGGAGACGCTGGATTACCAGGCGGGCGATGAGGCGGGCATCAAGAGCGCGACGATCGCCATTACGGGCCCCTATGCCTACGGATACTTGAAGGCGGAGGCAGGCGTCCACCGCCTGGTGAGGATCTCCCCCTTCGACAGCAACAAGCGGCGCCACACCTCGTTTGCCTCGGTCTTCGTCTACCCCGAGCTCAGCGAGGACGTGGACGTGGTGATCGAGGACAAGGATCTCAAAATCGACACGTTTCGCGCCGGCGGCGCGGGCGGACAAAACGTCAACAAAGTGGAGACCGCCATCCGCATCACCCACCTGCCGACCGGCATCGTGGTGCAGTGCCAAAACGAACGATCCCAACTCCAGAACCGCAACGGCGCCATGAAGATCCTCAAGGCGCGGCTGTTCGAACTCGAGCAAAAAAAGAAAGAGGCCGAGTTCAACGCGATCGTAGGTGAAAAGAAGGATATCGCGTGGGGCAGCCAAATTCGGTCCTATGTCTTTCAGCCGTATCAGATGGTCAAAGACCATCGCACCGGGTATGAAACGAGCCAGGTCTCCTCGGTCATGGACGGCAATCTCGACGCCTTCATCGAAGCGTACCTGAAGAAGAAGGCCGCCAAGGGCGGCGAACCGCTGGCGGCCGTGAGCGAGCCGGACGACGTATAACGGACGGATCGGATAGACGAGACATCATGGACGAACTGAACGAACAGCGCCTTCAACGCATCAAGAAGCTCGATCTGCTGCGGGAGGCCGGCGTGGCACCGTACGGCACCCGTTTCGAAGTGAAGGACCGCGCCGGTCAATTGATCAAACTCCATGGTGAAAAGTCGAAAGAGACGCTCGAACAGGAGAAGATCGGCTGCACGATTGCCGGCCGCGTGGTGGCGCTGCGGCGGTTCGGGAAGGCAGGGTTTGCGGTCCTGCAAGACGGAGCCGACCGTCTCCAAGTCTACCTCAAGAAGGACCTCCTCTCGACGCAAGCCTATACGATCTGGGAGCAGCTCGATCTGGGGGATTGGATCGGCGTGAGTGGGGTCCTGTTCCGCACGAAGACCGACGAGTTCACCGTCGAGGCGCGCGAGGTGACCTTTCTCAGCAAGGCGCTCAGGCCGCTGCCGGAGAAGTGGCACGGTCTCACCGACGTCGAGACGCGCTACCGGCAGCGCTACGTCGATCTCATCGCCAACCCGGCCGTGCACGCGATCTTCGCCACCCGCAGCCGCATCATCGCGGGCATCCGGGCGTTTCTCATCGAGCGGGGCTTCCTGGAAGTGGAGACGCCGATGATGCATCCGATCCCCGGCGGCGCGGCGGCGAAGCCCTTCGTCACCCATCACAACGCGCTGGGCGTGGACCTGTACCTGCGCATCGCACCGGAACTGTATCTCAAGCGCCTGATCGTAGGTGGGTTTTCTCGCGTCTTTGAAATCAACCGCAATTTCAGAAATGAGGGCATTTCGACCATCCACAATCCCGAATTCACGATGCTGGAGTTTTACGTCGCCTATGCCGACTATCACGATCTCATCGTGTTGACGGAGGACATGCTGTCATCCCTGGCCAAACAGGTGCTCGGCAGCACCGTGATTTCGTACCAAGGCCGGGACATCGACCTCACACCGCCCTGGCGGCGCTGGTCTTACCACCAGGCGATCGTGGAAGTGAACAAGTTGGACGCGGCTGTGCTGCGCGATCGGGACAAAGCCCGGGCGGCCGCCCGGCAGCTGGGCGTGCCGGTGGATCCGAAGGCTCCCCTCTTCCACATCGTGAACGAAATCTTCGAAGAGACCGTCGAGCCGAATCTTCAGCAGCCGACGTTCATCACCGACTACCCGATCGAAATTTCTCCCCTCGCCCGCCGGAAGGATTCCGACCCCACCCTGACGGACCGGTTCGAGCTGTACATCGCCGGGCGCGAAATCGCGAACGCCTTTTCCGAGTTGAATGATCCGCTCGACCAACGGGAACGATTCGAGGGGCAGGCGGCGCAGCGCGCGGCCGGCGACGAGGAAGCGCATCTGGTCGACGAGGATTTTCTCCGGGCGCTGGAGTACGGCATGCCGCCGACGGCCGGAGAAGGCATCGGCATCGATCGGCTCATCATGCTGTTTACCGATCAAGCGTCCATCCGGGACGTCGTGCTGTTCCCGCAACTGCGGCCGGAGAGATCCTAGTGGCCGTGCCGTATGAAATCTTCGTCGGCCTGCGATACCTGCGCGCGAAGCGCCGTAATCGCACCATCTCGCTCAACACCTTCGTGTCGATCGCGGGCATCACGCTCGGCGTGGCCGCGCTGATCGGCACGGTCGGCATCATGACGGGCTTTCGCGAAGACATCCAGAACAAGATTCTGGGCACGACCGCCCACATCATCGTGCAGGAACGGTTGAAAGAGCACATGACGGACTATGACGCCGTCATCGAGAAGATTCAGACGGTTCCGTCCGTCGTGGCCGCCACGCCGTTCGTCCTGCGCCAAGTCCTATTGACCACCCAATCGGGCGTGCAGGGCATCGACCTGCGCGGCATCGACCCCCATCGGGAGGCGAAGGTCACGGAGCTGGCGAAGAACATTTCCAGCGGCGAACTTACCGATCTCCTCACCCCAATGAAGGTGAAGCAGGCGCCGGTCGACGATCCCCAAGGCGAGCCGCAGCTCGTGGAAAAGCCGGGCATCATCCTGGGAAAGGAGTTGGCCCTGCGCCTGGGGGTGTTCATCGGTGATACGGTCAACGTCGTGTCGCCGGTTGGACCGGTCAGCGCCATGGGGATGGTGCCGAAGATCCGCACCTTCGCCGTGGTCGCGCTGTTTCACTCGGGCATGTACGAGTACGATTCTTCGCTGGCCTACATCGACCTCGCGGAAGCGCAAAAATTCTTCAACATGGGACAGAGCGTCAGCGGCATCGAAGTCAAAGTGACGGACGTTTTCCGCGCCGGGGACATCGCCCGTGAGATCGAGCACGTGCTCGGCTTTAGCCACGGGGCGCGCGACTGGATGCAGATGAATCGCAATCTGTTTTCTGCGCTGAAGCTCGAGAAGACGATGATGTTCCTGCTCTTGGTCCTGATCACCATCGTCGCTTCGTTCAACATTGTGAGCACGCTGACGATGATCGTGACCGAAAAGCAGAAGGAGATCGCCATCCTCAAGGCCATGGGCGCGACGAAGCGCAGCATCCGCCGGATTTTCATGTTGAACGGGCTGATCATCGGACTCTCGGGAACCGCGATCGGGATCCCGCTGGGCTATGCCTTTCTCTGGCTGATCCAGACGTTTTGGACGTTCGATCCGACGGTCTATTACATCTCCAAGATTCCCGTCCACGTGCTGGCTGAAGACGTCCTGCTCGTCGCCGGATCGGCGATTCTGATTAGCTTTGCCGCCACCGTCTATCCGGCCAACCAGGCGGCCAAGCTGGAACCGGTGGCCGCGCTGCGGTATGAATAAAGGCATCCGCACAGGCGCCCGCCCGTCCGTTGCGGCCTGACCACATGATCACGATCACGGATCTGCACAAGTCCTTTTTCATGGGGGCTCGCGAGCTTCCCGTCCTGAGAGGCATCAATCTCCAGATCAGCAAAGGGGAGCTCATCGCGATCGTCGGAGCGTCGGGAGCGGGCAAGAGCACCCTGTTGCACATCATCGGCACGCTGGATCGGCCGACGCGCGGCACCGTCACCTTCGAAGGCCAGGACCTGTTTCAGCTCTCCGAAGTCCAGCAGGCGGAATTTCGCAATCGGCGGATTGGATTCGTATTTCAATTTCACCATCTCCTTCCCGAGTTTACGGCCCTGGAGAACGCCTGCATGCCTGCGCTCGTGCAGCGCCGGGATCGGCGCTCAGTGGAGGCAGAGGCCATCGCGCTCTTGAGCGAAGTCGGGCTGGCCCAGAGGCTTCATCACAAGCCCGGCGAGCTGTCGGGCGGCGAGCAGCAGCGCGTCGCCATGGCCCGGGCGCTCATGCAGAAGCCCGACGTGGTGCTGGCGGACGAGCCGACCGGGAATCTGGACACTCATACGGGCGACGCGCTGTTTGCGCTCATCCGGGATTTGAACAAACGCCACGGAACCACCTTCGTGATCGTCACCCATAACGACAAGCTCTCCGCCCAGTCGGACCGCATCGTTCACATGCAGGATGGTCTCATCGTCTAGCCTGGGGCCAGAAGGGGCGCAGCCGGCGACTCCGGACCCGTGCAGCAGCAATTGTTGACGCCGCCCTCCCCGATCATTAGACTGCCTACCTAGCACCATGTCCTTCCGGAGAGTCAGGATGTATACCGGCGTGTCCAGGTTGGTGGCGGCCGCTTCTCTCGCAGCGCTCTTTCCCGCGCACGCGATGGCTGTGGAATTCGCCGTGGTCGGGCCGCGCGCCGCCGGCATGGGAGGAGCCGGCGTCGCCGTGACGACCGATTCGTTGGCCACCTATTGGAATCCCGCCGGCCTGGCGATGACGCAGACCGTGGATATCCGGCTACAGGGGACGGGGCAAGCAATCGACCGGGGCGGCTTCCGGCAGACCTTGCGAGACATCGAAGACTTCAATTCGCCCGATATCGCGAGAGCCAATCAGCTGGCGGACCAGATCAACAAGAGCAATTTCTCGGCGATCGGAGCCGGGGGGCTTTACTTCAAGGGCCATTTCGGGGAGCATGCCTTCGGCTTCAACGTCTCCGACGTGGCCACGGGCGGGGCCTTTGTCGATCCCACCAACCGGTTCCAGCAGGTCGCGAACACTGTCCAGGGCGCGATGCTCCTGCGCGGGTTGGAGGCTCGCCAGGCCGCCTTCTCGTATGCCTATGCCTTCGCCGACAAGACGTTCGCCATCGGCGTGACCGCGAAGTTGATTCAGGGAGCTGCCTATACCAGCTCAGTGGCCGTGAACAGCGGCCAAGATGTGACGCTGTCGGACGATTTGGGCAAGGCCAAGATCTCCACGAACTACGGCATCGACGTCGGGGCGATCTATCGGCCGTCATCCTGGCTCCGGCTCGGCGTGGTGGCGAAGGACATCAACGGCCCGGAATTCGACGCACCGGACGGGAGCACGATGAAGCTGGATCCCCAGGTGCGCGGCGGCGTGGCGGTCAATCCCTGGTCGAGCCTGACCTTGACCGCGGACATGGACATCACCTCGAACAAGACCCTGATCCCGGGCGTCAAGAGTCAGGTGCTCAGCCTGGGCGCCGAACAGACGATCCTCTCCGAGTTTCTGTCCTTCCGCATCGGCACCTTCAAGAACGTGCAGGACGCGCAGTCGCCCTTCACCCCGACTGCCGGCATCGGACTGCGTATTTACGCGTTCCGTGTCGACGTGGGAGGCGGCTATGACTTCCGGGAGCAAGGTGCCATCGCGTCCGGGTCCATCTCGCTGACATTCTAGCGCTCTCGCGCGGCGATTTGTCCGTTGCGCGACTTTTTGCACATCTACGATCTAATGGTATACTGACCGCCATGACGACCAAGCCGCCTAAGAGGTTTTGGTTAAGCCTTATCCTGCTGACTTCGCTGCTCGCGGGGTGCGGTGGCCTTCAGGAAATGTGGGAAGGTCCCGGAGCCCGCGTCTTCCGGCCGCAGTCCATCGCGGTGTTGCCGCCGATGGCGAGCCAGTACGACAGTGCGAGGGAGGATATTCAGGAAGTCCTCGCCAATTCGCTGAGCAAGGCCGGCCGGATCGAACGCGTCGTGCCGGCGGAGCAGGTCACGGACGTCTTTCAAGCATCGAAAGAAGCGTTCGATGCCTTGGTGTTCTATTTTTCCCGCCTTGAGATGACCGGGCAGTCGGACAAGGACTCGGCGATCAAGCTCGGCAAGGCGCTCAACGTGGAATCGTTCCTAGTCCTGCGGATCAATGCCTGGGAGTATGCCCGAAAAGAAGGCGACAACGTGGGACGCGTCGGGCTGACCATGAGGCTCGTGGATGCGACCACCGGGGCCACGATCTGGAAAGCCCGCCATGAGAAGGCCAGTAGCTACATGTTCTGGAAGCCCAACCTTAAGGACGTCGCGGCCGAACTGACCGACGAGATGATCAAGTACATGCCTCCGGCCCAAGTCGGCACCAAACGGTAAGGCGACGACCCCCCCTCGGCTCTTTTGTCAAATCGACTCTGGTGGTCTGCTACGCGGACGGCGCTGCCGCCGGCTGTCTCATCGCTTGCTTGAGAGACGCGACAAAGTCTGCCACCGCGGGGACGAGGTCCGTCCGCTGTTGCGCGGCCATGATCCGTTTGACGATGGCGCTTCCCACGATCACGCCGTCCGCCCTTGCCGCAACCTGCCGGGCATCGTCCGGAGTCGCCACGCCGAATCCGACCGCCACTGGGGTCCGCGTCGCCGCTTTGATCTTCGCGACGTTCTTTCCTACCTCGGCCATGTCCTGGATCTTGGCGCCCGTAATGCCGGTCAGCGAGACATAATAGACGAACCCGCCGGACTCCTTGGCGACGTAGGTCCGGCGCGCCGGGGTACTGGTCGGTGCGAGCAGGAAGATCAGATGCAGGCCCGCCGCATCGGCTGGGCCACGCAAGGGGCCTGCCTCATCCGGCGGCATGTCAGGTACGATCACGCCGTCCACGCCCGCATCCCCGGCTGCCCGGCAAAAGGACTCCACCCCCATCGCATGGATGGAGTTGTAATAGACCATGAGCACCAAGGGGACTTGTGTGCGGCGGCGCAGGGTCGCGACGGAGCCCAGGATTTTTTTCAGCGTCGTGCCGGATCGCAGGGCCCGCTCCGCCGCCTGCTGAATCACCGGACCATCCGCGATTGGATCGGAAAACGGGACGCCCAGTTCGATGATATCCGCTCCCGCCTGCTCAAGTGCCAGCACGAGTTGCTCCGTCTCCGACAGCCCCGGATCGCCCGCCATGAGATAGGCGATGAGGGCCTTATCGCCGGTCGACTTGAGCCGCGCGAAGGCGTCGTCCAAGCGGTTGGGGCGGCGCGTGAAGGCTGATGCATCCCGGCGATGGGTGGTACGGTTCTGCCGTCTAATCATTGACGCATTCTCCCAGGCATTACAACGTCACGCCACGCATGCGCGCGACCTGCTGCACGTCTTTGTCGCCGCGTCCTGAGAGGTTGGCGATGATGACCTGGGATTTCTTTAAGGTGGGAGCCAGCTTGACGACATGCGCGATGGCGTGCGCGCTTTCCAGCGCCGGGACGATGCCCTCTTCCCTGGCGAGAAGGTCGAAGGCCGACAGCGCTTCATCGTCGGTGGCGTAGGTGTAGGTCACCCGGCCCTGATCGTGATAGAGGCTGTGCTCGGGGCCGACGGCCGCGTAATCCAGACCGGCCGACACGGAATGGGTCAGGTTGATCTGCCCGTCGTCGTCCTGCAGCAAGTAGGTCATCGTCCCCTGCAACACGCCCGGCTTCCCGCCGGAAAACCGCGCCGCATGCTTCCCGCTGGCGATCCCGAGGCCGCCGGCTTCGACCCCCACCATCTTGACCTTCCGGTCACGCAGGAAGGCATGGAACAGCCCGATCGAGTTACTGCCTCCGCCCACGCAGGCGACGAGATAGTCCGGAAGCTTTCCTTCCGCGGCTAAAATCTGCCGGCGCGCTTCCTGCCCGATGATGGCCTGAAAATCGCGAATCATCATGGGATAGGGATGCGCGCCCAAGACCGAGCCAAGAATATAATGAGTGGTTCGTACGTTCGTCGTCCAGTCGCGCATGGCCTCGCTGATGGCGTCCTTCAGCGTCCGGCTGCCCGCGTCCACCCCGGTCACCTTCGCCCCGAGCAAGCGCATGCGGAAGACATTGAGCGCCTGGCGCTGCATGTCTTCGGTGCCCATATAGATTTCGCACTCCAGACCGAACATGGCCGCGGCTGTCGCTGTCGCCACGCCATGCTGTCCGGCGCCCGTCTCCGCGATGATGCGAGGTTTCTTCATCCGCATCGCGAGGAGGACCTGTCCGATGGCGTTGTTGATCTTGTGTGCGCCCGTATGGCAGAGATCCTCACGCTTCAGGTACACGCGCGCCCCCCCGAGCCGCTTGCTCAACCGCTCCGCCCGGTACAGACTCGTGGGACGGCCCACATACTGCCGTAGATAGTAGGCCAGTTCCTTTTGAAACCGGCGGTCTTTCTTGGCGGAGGCGTACTCCCGCTCCAATTCAAGGAGAGCGGGCATCAAGGTTTCAGGGACGTACCGGCCTCCATACGGGCCGAAACGGCCGTGGGCGTCGGGCAGTAATGGCATGAGGATAAATCTCCGCTGGACGCGTTGGAGTATAAAGGCAGGGCTCAGGCCGACACAAGCCTCGCTTCGTTGATGAAAGCCTTCACTTTGTCCGGATCCTTCTTTCCAGGCCTGGCCTCCACGCCGCTGCTCACGTCGACTCCGTAGGGGTTGACCAATCGAACCGCCTCCGCCACATTGGCCGGCGTAAGCCCGCCTGCCAACAGAATCGGCGCGGCTTTGGCGGCTTCCGCCGCGAGCGACCAGTCAACCGTCCGTCCTGTGCCCCCATAGGCCGTCTCGTGATACGCGTCGATCACGAAGCCCCGGACGGTGGCTCTTCCTTGGAACTCGGCAAGCGCCAAGAAGGAGGCCCGGTCTTTCAGACGCAGCGCCTTGAGTACGGGTCGGCCGAGACTCTGGCAATAGGCCGCCGATTCGTCTCCATGGAGCTGTGCGAGGGCCAGACCGCACTCGTCGAGGATCGCGCGCACGACGGCCTGTTCCTCGTTCACAAACACGCCGACCGTCAGGACGAACGGGGGCAACGCGGCGACGATGCGCCGGACAACGGCGGCCTCTACGAACCGGGGGCTCTTCCGATAGAGGACGAAGCCTAATGCGTCGGCCCCCGCGGCAATGGAGAGCGCAGCATCTTCGGCGTTCGTGATTCCGCAGATTTTGACCTTCATGCTCGGGCTTGCGGAGCGTTCTCGGCGGCGGCCGTGCCGAGCAGTTCCCTCATCTTCTCCCCGGTGCGCTCGGCTCTAATGAGAGATTCGCCGATCAGCATGGCGTGCACGCCGGCCTCCAGGAGGCGTCCGACGTCGGCGCGTGTGTGGATGCCGCTCTCGCTGACAATCAGTTTATCGGACGGGATGCGTTTGGCCAAGCGGAAGGTCACGTTGAGGTCGGTCGTGAAGGTATGCAAGTCCCGATTGTTGATGCCGATCAAGCGGGCGTCGGGAATCCATTCCAGCACCGTGTCGAGCTCCCGCTCGTGATGGGTTTCGAACAAGCTATCCATGCCGAGTTCCTTGGCGAGCGCATGGAAGTCCATCAGCTGCCGGCGCTCCAAGGCACCGACGATCAGCAGCACGGCGTCCGCCCCATGGGCGCGCGCCTCGTAGAATTGAATGTCCGCGACCATAAACTCCTTATTCAGCGCCGGCAGAGGGACGGCCCGTTTGATGTCCGCCAGATATTTCAGATCCCCCTGGAAGAAGTCCTTGTCGGTCAGGACGGAGACGGCCGATGCGCCGTGCTCGTGATAGGCGCGCGCAATCCCCAGATGATCGAATCGCGCTTCGAATTCGGGACGCAACAGTCCCAGGCTGGGCGAGGCTTTCTTCACTTCGGCGATGAGCGCGGGACTCGAAGCAGGTTTCGTAGCGTCCAGCGTGACCGCAAAGCCCAGCGGCGGCCCCGCATCCCGAATCGCCGCCTTGAGGTCCGCCAAATAGGACCGGCTTTGCTTGTGGCGCAGTTCGGCTTTCTTGTGTTCCAGAATGCGGTCGAGGATCATGCGCTGGCCATCTTTTTGGTATAGGCGATCAACCGCTCCAGCTTGTCGACCGCCGCTCCCGAGTCGATCGTGTGCAGCGCGAGCCGGTATCCGTCCTGCAAGGTCTTAGCTTTCTGTGCGGCGACCAGGGCCGGTGCGGCATTCAGGCAGACAATGTCCCGTTTGGGAGACTTGCGCCCCTGGAGAATCTCCTGAATGAGGCGGGCGTTGGTCTCCGGATCTCCTCCCGCAAATTCCTTTCTGGCCAGACGCGGAAGCCCAAACTCTTCTGGGGTAATAAAGTAGCTGGAGACCACGCCGCCCTGCCCTTCAGACACTTTGGTGCGGTCGGACAGCGTGACCTCGTCCAACCCATCCATCCCGTGGAGCACAAAGCAATGCTGCGATCCTAACTGCAGCAGGACTTGCCCCAACACCTCGGTCAGCTTGGCGTCGTACACGCCGATGACCTGATGAGTCGCTCCGGCCGGATTGGTCAGCGGGCCCATGATATTGAGCAGCGTTCGAATACCCATTTCCTGGCGAGGTCCTGCGCAGTGCTTCATGGCACCATGGTAGAGCGGCGCGAACAGGAAGCCGACACCGACTTCGTCGATGCAGT
>JBDZVU010000106.1:0-9118 GCA_040255845.1 Nitrospiraceae bacterium
GGCGTCAGGCAAACCCCCAAGGCGACAAAGCACAAGCTCGGGAGGCGTCTCATGTTCGTCCTCCTATGCGATCGCGATGCTCTACAGCCTACCACGCCGACGCTGCGGAGGACAAAGTGGGGTTCTCCCTTCGCGAGAGCCGCGCTCAACGGACCAGAAAGACCTTCTGCAGGGCCGTCTTGGTCGCTCGGTACAGCATCGCCGGAGTCGACGAGGGTGGCTGATGCATCGACTGCCGCAGCCGACGCGCGCATTGTTCGCAGATGCCGTGCGTGATGCATGGTTCGACGCTCTCGCAGTCCAGATAGCACTGACACCACGCACATTGCCGTGTCATGGGACCCTCCCGGTTGAGAACCATGGTGATCGGGGGGTGCATCATAGAACCCCTAAGGTAAGTCGCCCACTAGGGCGAGCCCTAGCCCGCTCAACTGGAAATAGCGGTTATTCCGCCGGTATCGCGGATAAGAGCCCCAGGCCTGCTTGTCGGCCACTGTTTGGTCGGAGTCAGCCCACGCTACTTGGCGAGGGTCATTCTCGCGGGGGATGTCTTGGGGGAAGGCCAGCTGGACCGGCTGAACAGCCACGCGCGGCTGTAGGCGGTGGCCATGGGAATGGAGGCATCATCGTGGTCTTCGACATACAGCTCCCGGCTTTTCCAGGGCTGAGTCGGTTCGCCACGATAGAATCGGATCAAACGCACGATCCATCGACCACGGGGCCCCATCTCGACATGGATCCAGTCTTCGTGACAGTCGGTTGCGGTCGGGAGGGGCAGGCTGAGCGCCAATGCCGTGTTGGTGGAAAACCGGATCTGCTCGGGCGCGATGGGCCGATAGTCGTCGCCATTCTGGGAGGCGGGCGCGAACCACGTCTGTCCGTCACCGTCCCGCGAAAGTTCCGCTCCGAGACGGTACCCTAGTTGGCGGGCCACGGCGGTATCGAGTGCCGTGCCTTCCAAAGCCAACAAATCGTCCGTGGGAAGGATGTGGGCGACATTCAGCATCCAGACACCATCATTCCGCTTTTCCACAGGCCGACACTACGAGGAAATTCCCTAGTACAATCAGGCCGCGCGCCCGGCCTTGCGGTCAGCCGGTTTCCGGTCGCCGTGCTCCGGTAGCATCGCCTTCTTCTCGTCCGCCACGGTGGCGTCCTTGGTGGCCACGATCCGTTCGCCCCGCCGATTGGCGTAGACCTGTGTGAACTCCGCTCCATACAGCAGGATTTGGGCTGAATAGTAGACCCAGACGAGTACGATGACGAGCGAACCCGCCGCCCCGTAGGCCGACCCCACGTTGCTTTTTCCCAGATACAGGCCGATGGCCAACTTGCCGACCGTGAAGAGCGCCGAGGTGATGGCCGCGCCGATCCATACGTCCCGCCACGCGACATGGGCGTCAGGCAGGACCTTGAAGATCAGCGCAAAGAGCCCGGCGATGACGGCGAACGACAACACGAAGTTGAAGGCCTGGAGAATAAACTCAGGCAGGGGCAACAGTCCGCTGAACCATTTGCCGAATGCCGACAACGCCGTGCTGAGCACCAGTGAGACGAGGAGCAGAAAGCCTGTGCCCAGCACGGCCACGAAAGACAAAAAGCGGTCCTTGATGAATCCCCAGATGCCGCGGCCTTCTTTCGGCTCGATGCCCCAGACCGTGTTCAAGGCGTCCTGCAATTGGCCGAACAAACCTGACGCGCCGAGCAGCAGCGTTCCGACCGCGATGACGGTCGAGAGGATGCCGCTGGACGGTTGATCGGCCCGTTCGATCATGTCTTGGATGGTCCTGGCGCTTTGCTCTCCGATGAGGGCGGCGATCTGCTCGATGATAGCGGACTGCGCCGCTTCCCGCCCGAAGACCAAGCCGATGATCGCGATGATGATGACCAACAGGGGCACAATGGAGAAGACGGTGTAGTAAGCCAGGGCGGCACCCAGCCGCGGTGCACGATCGTGGCTCCAATCCTCCGCGGCTTCCTTCAACAGGTGCCAGACTTCCCTGGGCTTGATGGAGGAGTACACGGTGTACCAATCCATGCGATCCAGATGTGCAAATCACGGACCGAAGGGCAGGGAGGCAAACATCAGGAAATCCGCGTGCGATCAGAAGCGTGGAGGGGAGAAGCGGGACGGATTGTCCTCGAGGTGAGCCCGCGGTCGATCGGGACCGCGGGCGGTCACTTCACAAGCCAGACCCGATAGCTGGCGGCGGTCAACGGCTTCGGCACTTTCACGATGCCGCGCATGCCGGGAGCGAGCACGTCGTCGCTGCCGTAGTGGCGGGCCGGGTGCCGCTCGGCGCGGATGAAGGTGCCGGTTTTGTCATAAAAGTCCACCATGATGTCGGCGGTCTCGCGGAGCGTTCCTGGGTAGGCCGTATTCAGCCAGTCTAACCGCCGCAGCGCTTCAAATTGGACCAACACATAGCCGCCCTCTTCCTTCGTGCCGACAATGCGCAGGGCCCGGTTCTCCTCGGCGCCCTCGGCCGGCGAGCCCGCAAGCTGGAGGCGGATGAGCCGGGCACCGGTCTCCCGAGGCAGATAGCCGCGGACGCGGCACGTTACGGTGCGGCCGCGCTGCGACTGCTCGACGATTTGTCGATCTTCCACCTGCCCGGCGAGTCTATCGGCCAAATCGAGCAGCATTGGAGAATCGACGACGTCGGCCGTGTACTCGCGGTACAAGGGGGATTGCATCACGGCGAGGCGCCACGCCTCTCGGCATGCCAATCCTTGCACCTCAGCCGGAGAGTCCGACTGATGCGCCGCATAGCGATAGTCACCCGCGATTTCCAAGCGGCCGCTCATCTCCGCCGCGACGGCGGGCAGGGCAGCGAGACACGCGACGCTGAGGGCGATTGAGAACGTTCGTAGGTTCATGGCGGGCCTCCTTCTCGACAACGAAAGAGGGAAGAGCGGTTCAATGCTACCACGGGAACGGCCGATCAACAATGGGCCGATCAGCGCCGTCCCACAGAACGAGATCGGCCACGATCAAGCATTCCAGGCCGAACGGCAGATAGCCGGCGTACCCCAAGAGCGGCATCTCAAAGATGTGAAACCGGTCGACGTACGGAATGGCGTAGCTCCAATGCGCGAGGCTGCCCCAATTCCACAGCTCCCAGAAGAACCCGCAGACGAGCGAGGCCACGGCAGCGCTCCAGAGCGGGCGCCAATCGCCGCGCTGCAGCGGCTCGAAAATCGTGGGGCGTTTCGCCAGGGTTTGCAGGCAGAGGATGAGGACTGCGGGGGCGATCCACACGAAGGGAAACAACAGGTCGGGCCAGATGCCGAGTCCCAGCAGCGCCAACGAGGCGAGACAGAGTACGGCTGCGGCCCAACGCCGCGGCCGCCGGATGCGGATGATTGGGCCGCGGTCCAGGCCGGACCACACGCGCGGGGCCGTCGCCACGAGCGCATAGGTGCTGATGACGGCCGGCAAGACGGTGGAAAAGGGGATCGAGGCTTGAAAGAAATAGTCGGACGGGCTCAGCTCGGCGACACCTCCATAATACCAATTCTGGACGAAGCGATTCAGATATTCAAAGAGCCACCAAAAACCAGCGCTGATGGGAAACAGCAAGGCAAAGGCGGCCGGCTGCGCACACAGCAAGCTCGTGCCGCCGCGCATCACCGTGAAGGCGTTGATCAAGGCAATGTACCCGAGCCAGAGGGGGGTAAAGGTCCAGGCTTGGACCGGCTCCATCCACGGCGCCCTGGTCCAGGCCGCGAGCCAACTGACGGCGGTCCAGACGGCGGCGAGCCATCCCCACCAGGGGAAGCGGCCGGTCGTGCGCCGATTCTGCCCGGCCCCTTGCTCCCGCGCGATACGTACGAGGAACGGCATGACAGCTGCCATGAGGACGAGCGACAGCCCGATTGCGACCGGCCAGGAGAAGGGCGCATGGCGAACGGGCATGGTCTTGGGCGGAAAAGCGAGGTAGTCGGAAACAGGACGGCCGGACAGCCAGACGCCGAGCAAGGGAAGCCCGACCAGCAGCGCGAGGCCGAGCGCACCCAGCAGCAGTCGCTTCGCTGGATGGAGGCGCGGGACGGTACCGAGGTCGAGCGTGGCAGCCTGCATGGTTCCGAATGCACTCGTTGGCCGGGATCAGCGACCGGGAACGCGCCCACGGATTGTAATCGCGAGACGTGGTCGCAGACAATCTTCACGGTGGCAAACCGAAGGACCGCCAGTAGGGTCGTGAGGGATCGCGGCTGCTCTATGACGTCACGGCCGCCGGTGCGGTACCTGCGCGGGGATTCCTGTGATCCGCGGGTTCGCCATGTTGTCATGGTCGGACGGCAGAGAGGGTGCGAGGGGGCTCGAGTGGGGGCAATTGGGCCACGGGCGCTTTCCCGGCTTGTTCGTATCGGGCCAACGCTTCAGGCATGTGCCCGGTGAGCTGCTCGATTCTGGTCTGGTGCCCCGGATGCGTGGACAGAAACTCCACGGCCTTCCGCCCGCCGGCACTCCGCTGCATCCGTTCCCACACACGGACGGCTTCTCGGGGGTCGTAACCGGCGTCGGCTGCCAGCAACAGGCCGATATAGTCGGCCTCGGATTCGTGCGCCCTGCTGTAGGGCAGCAAGACACCGACCTGGGTGCCCAGTCCGAGGGCCGACATGGCGGCGCGGTTCGTCAGCGGACTGAGACCTTGCGTTTGCATGGCGACGGATGTGCCGACCAGGCCGAGCTGGGCCAAGACACCTTGGCTCATGCGTTCGGAGCCGTGCCGCGCCAGGGCATGGACGACTTCGTGGCCGATGATGATGGCCAAGCCGGATTCGTTGCCCGCCATGGGGAAGAGGCCGGTGTAGACAGCGATCTTGCCCCCGGGCAAGGCAAAGGCGTTCTGCGTGTGATCGTCTTTGATCACGTTCACGTCCCAATCGAATACCTTCGCCTCCTCGGCATACTTCGAGCGCTTGGCCGCCGCAATGATCCGCTCGGCGACTCGTTTGACCGGTTCGAGTTCATCACGGTCGTGCGACATCCTGACGTGCGGGTCGCGCAGGACGTGCTGATAGGTCTGTGTGCCCAGTTGACTCTCATACGATTGCGGCACCATCAGCAACTGCCAGCGATTCGTATAGGGATTGGTGACGCAGGCGGTGAGTGACACGGCGCCGCAGACGCAGACTCCCGCCATGATGATGCGGCCAATGCGCATGGCTTTTGCCAGAGCCATCCATCCATCCTACGAGGAAAAGCCGCGGGAGCGGATGGGGGTGATCCCTTGGGGCCTCCCGCGCAAGCCCCCGGGACAGCCAAGCTGCTCCAGCAGTGAGGATTCGCCTGGTGAACCAGTGGAAACCTTGACTTGAAGGCACCCTTCACTCACACTCGACCCGATGTATACGGAGCCGGAAGCGGAGTTGCTGCGCCTCCTTGCGGAGCGCGCCGGGATCGCCTCGGACTATTACGACATCAGCGGCCGCCGACACGTCACCACGGACGAATCGCGCCGGGCCATTTTAGGCGCCATGGGCTTCCGAGCCGGCGACCGCGCGGCCTTGATCGAAGAGTTAACCGCCTGGGACAACGGTCCCTGGCTGCGCGGATGCGAGCCGGTCCGGATCGTGACGATCGGGCAGGATCCCGGCAATTGGGAAATCCACGTCGCCTCGGAAAGCGGCGATGACCCCCGGCTCCGCATCCAGTGGCTTGTGTACGGGGAAAGCGGAGAGAAGTGCCTCGAGCAAGAAGCAGGGCCCGGCCTCCCGGTGGAAGAAAGTAGGATTATCGAAGGTCGGCGCTACGTGCGGTTGCGATTCCCGCTCCCTGGCGGCCTCCCGGCGGGATATTACGACGTCAAAGTGTGGGCCCGTGGGGGCTCTGGGCCTTCCGAAGGCGCGTTCCGGCTCATCGTAGCGCCTCCGCGCTGCTACACGCCCGACGTCTTCAAGCAAGGCGGACGTCTGTGGGGGATCGCGCTGCAGCTCTATGCCCTGCGAAGCGAGCGCAATTGGGGGATCGGCGACTTTCGCGATCTGTCGACGCTCGTTGATTGGGCCGGGAGGCTTGGCGCGGGTGTCGTCGGGCTCAATCCACTCCACGCACTCAAGAACACCAAGCCCTACCATGTCAGTCCCTATTCGCCGACCAGCCGGCTGTTTCTGAACGAGTTGTATATCGACGTCGAGCAGATCCCCGAATGCAAGACCGCTCCGGAGGTGCAGAAACGCCTGGCGGACCCGGCATTCCGGGCCCAACTGGAGGCGGCGCGGGGGAGCGAGTTCGTCGACTATCATGCCGTAGCGTCGGCGAAGCGAGCCGTGCTCGACCTCTGCTACCGGGCGTTCGTTCGAGACAATTTCGAAGGCCGCGAGCCCGATCTCAAGCCGAAGACCGCCCGCGGCTGGTTTTTTCATCAGTACGTGCAGCGGGAAGGCGAGCCGCTGGTGCAGTATGCGCTGTTTCAGGCGCTGGAGGATGAGCGGCAGTTCGTGCAGACGCGGTCGGTCGTCTGGGCCGATTGGCCGGAGCAATACCGCTCGCCGGCATCCGACGCGGTGACGGAGTTCAAGCGCCGGCACATGAAAAAGGTGCGCTTCTTCCAGTTCGTCCAATGGATCGCCGCAGAGCAGCTCGCGGCCGCGGCCGCCGCCACCCGGGAGGCGGGGATGCCGATCGGGTTTTATCACGACCTGGCTTTGGGCAGCGACCGCTACGGCGCGGACGGGTGGCGCTTTCAGGACGTCTTGGCGTTGAAGGCCGATTGCGGCGCGCCGCCGGACGCGTTTGCCCCGGAGGGACAGAATTGGGGACTGTCCCCCGCGAACCCGTTGAAGCTGCGCGCGACCGCCTATCAGTATTTCATCGAGATTCTCCGCAACAATCTCCGGTACGGAGGCGCGATCCGAATCGATCACGTCATGGCGCTGTTCCGGCTGTTTTGGATCCCGCGGGGCGTGCCGGCCTCCAAGGGCACCTACGTGCATTATCCCGCTGAGGATTTGCTCGCCATTCTGGCGCTCGAAAGCGAACGGGCCCGGGCATTGGTCATCGGTGAGGACCTCGGCACGGTGCCGGATTGGATTCGGGACCGGCTGGCTGCCGCCGGCGTCCTGTCCTACCGTGTGCTCTACTTCGAGCGCACCGTATCGGGTGACTTGAAGCCGCCGGCCGAATATCCGGCGCAGTCCCTGGCGGTCGTGACGACGCATGATCTGCCGACCTTGAGCGGGTATTGGGAAGGGACCGACATCGAAACGCGTGCCAAACTCGGCCTCTTTCTCTCGGATCAGCCCCGGATGGCCATGCTCGCCGACCGGCAGCTCGAAAAATCGAGGATCCTGGCGGCGCTCAAATCCGAGGGGTTGCTCCCGCCCGGCCTATCGGACGATCCGGCGCAGACGCCGGCGATGACGCCCGAATTGGCCGATGCCGTCCACCAATATCTCGCGAGGACCCCGGCATGGATCGTGCTCATCAACATCGAGGACGTCATCGGAATCCGCGCTCAGGCAAACCTGCCCGGGACCGTAGACGAGCATCCGAACTGGTGCCGCAAACTGCCGCTGTCGCTCGCGGAACTGATGGCCGACAGCCGGTTCGATCGGCTGGCGGCGCAGTTGCGTTCCGCCCGTGCCGTTGTGTAAAACACGCAGCCGATGCCTCGCGCCCGTCCGGGCATGAGCGTCGCGGCTCGTGAACCGGTGGAGCAGCCGACTCGTATGGCGCACCGCAATCGCCTCGTCCTCGCCGTCGCCGCGACCTGTTTCCTGATCATCGTCGTCATCGAAAAATTCGCGCCCGCCAACGTCGTCGGCGCGTACGGGTACGTGTTGCCGATTCTTCTGGTGGCGACCCTGCGCCATCGCACGCTGATGATCCTGACCGTGCTGGCCTGCGTAGTCGCGACGTACGCGGGGCTGCTGCAGCCGACGAAGCCCGGGCGCTTCCAAGCCGCCGTCATCAATCGCAGCGTCGTCGTCGGCGTGCTGCTCGTGGTGGCCTACCTCGGCATGCGGTGGGAGGAACGCAAGGCGCGCGAGGAGGCGGCCCGCCAGGCGCTGGCCCAACAGACCGAAAATCTGTTGAAGGCCAATGCGCAATTGGTGGACATCAAAGATCAGCTCAACCGTTCGGAGCGCCTCGCAGCCGTGGGGCAGCTCGTCGCATCGGTGGCGCACGAGGTGGGCACGCCGCTGCATTCCATCGCGTGGCACGTGCAGGCCCTTGCCGAGGAGCCGGGAGTCACGCCTGAGATGAAGCGGCGCATCGACATCATCGACGGCCAGCTCAACCGCGTGGTGCGGATCATCCAGGATCTCCTGTCCTCCACGCGCCAGCGCAGGCCCGCCCCGACCTGGGTGCCGGTGGAGCGCGTCGTGGGCCCCGCCGCCGCGCTCCTGGAGCCGGCGTATCATGCCAAAGGTATCTCCTTGCGCGTCGACGTGCCGCCTCATTTGCCCTTGGTGTGGGCCGACGGCGAACGGATCCATCAAGTGCTGGTCAACCTGCTGACCAATGCGCTCGCGGCGACGCTGGAAGGCGGCGGCGTAACCATCCAGGCCGCGGCGAGACCGGCGACCCAGGAGGAGTCCGAGCGCGCCGCGCGGTCGGTCGACGGATCGCCGACCACGATGGTCACCATCGGCGTGAGGGATACCGGTTGCGGCATGCCGGCCGAGGACTTGCGGAAGGCGTTCACGCCCTTCTTTACGACCAAAGCGGTGGGGACTGGCACGGGGCTGGGCCTCTTTCTCAGCCGGGAAACGGTCGAAGCCCACGGCGGGCGTCTGACGATCGAAAGCCAGGTGGGAAAAGGAACGACCGTCATGGTATGTCTGCCGGGGTTCGTGCAGTCCGCCGCTATACCGCCGGAATCCGGCGCAATCGAGGCGGTGGGAGAGCGGAGGAGCGGGTATGCAGCCAGTCAAGATCCTGGTCGTTGACGACGACGCGGTGGCCCGGGAGCTTCTCGCCGAGGCGCTGAAGAAGGAGGGGTACGAGGTCGAGGCGTTCGCCAACGGCGCGGAGGCGATCGAGCGGGGGCAACGGCATCGGGTGGATCTCGTGCTCACCGACATCCGAATGGGCACGGTGGACGGCCTGACCGTGTTGCGGGAGTTCAAGCGGTTCAGTCCCGACACCTCCATCGTGCTGCTG
>JBDZVU010000022.1:0-6553 GCA_040255845.1 Nitrospiraceae bacterium
GTGGTGGTCCCAACGGGATTCGAACCCGTGTTTAAGCCTTGAGAGGGCTCCGTCCTAGGCCAGGCTAGACGATGGGACCATCCTTGTGCCTCGCCGCACTGGAGAGGACCGTATCACAGCCCGTTTTACCATTGCAATAAAGACCCGACGCAACGGACCAATCTTCGTCTTGCGAGGCCGCTTGCCAGCGTCACAATTCTCCTTTATACAGTCGTCTATACGCATGCCCGCTTCGACACACCAGGCAGATAGACATACCGCAATGGCCGTGTGGCTTGCGCTCGGTTCTGTGCTGGTGCTGCTCCAAGGGTGCGCAGGAACGCAGACCCCGACCGCTTCCTCTGAGCGATGCCCCCCTACGGTCACGGCGAGCGTGACCCCTGATAAGCCGCAGGTACATGTCGCTTACACGGAGCCGACCGTCAATGTAGAAGGCCATCCGCTCAAGGCCTTGGCAAAAACGACGATCTACTACGATTTGGGCCAAGGCAGAACCGCAGCGAAGCACGTTCCAGCCAGCGCCCCATCCGGCGGAGGAGAGGTATCCGAAGTGATCACCGTGCCGCTTCCTCGGGCTCAAGCCGCGGTGGTGCGGATCTGCGTGACCGCCACGGACCGGTCGGGTCTTGAAAGCCAGGCGACCCCGTGACAGAGCCCTTGACAGTCTACGAACAGAAGCCTAGCCTTCGGTCTACTGTTGACCCCGGAATGTGAAGGGCGTCGATTCAGATGAGGGACCACACAGGTCAACTGAGCAACACGGGCCTCA
Organism: Nitrospiraceae bacterium; assembly: GCA_040255845.1. Lineage (GTDB taxonomy): Bacteria > Nitrospirota > Nitrospiria > Nitrospirales > Nitrospiraceae > Nitrospira_D. The sequence goes on from JBDZVU010000022.1 coordinate 770, forward strand.
CTGCCCCGACCGATTCGCCGGTTCTTGGCAGCCCGCCACCCGGACCGGAACTGATCATCGGGTCAAATATCTTCCGCAACACCAATGGGGTGGTAAAGATTCACGGCAAGGAGCAACTCGTGCTCGAGTACCAGCCCGAGCACGGCGCCTTGCTGGTGACGATCGACGTGTATGGCGAAGCGGGGGACCACATCGCCCATGTCCGACGGAACCGGCTTCTGCTGAACACGGATAAGCGGTTCGCCGTTGAATGCGGGGGGATCACGCCGGAAGGCGGCAGCCCATTTGTGCGGCTGTTGGAGCGTGGCGTGGTGGTGTTCGAAGCCAGCGCCGTTTCGGACCGCCGGTTCCAGATCACCACGGGCAAGTTCTATTCGCATAAGGGCGTCGCCGTCGAGATTACCCCGCATTACTGCCGCATCGGGTCCGGCACGGCCCTGTTCGGCGACATCGTCGAAAACCGCGGCGGCACGGTCGTCCTCGGGTAGCCGCCTCGCCGTTTACGGGAAAACACGAAGCAGTTGCGCTGGGCTCGGCATGGCTTACAATGGAGGCCATGGCGGATATCATCAAACCGAGCGTGCAGGCGTTTCTGGTCTGCGACCAGGTCATCGAAGACAGCCTCACGAAGAAGAAAAGCCTGATCGGCATCTTCACGCATCTGCAGGCCATCGCGTTCCCCTTTCAGCATCAGCAATTGGGGCTTTACTTCTGCCTGACCGACGCCGAAGGGACCTATCACTTCGATATCGATCTCGTCCATCTCAACAGCGAGCAGCCCGTGTGCCGGGCGGCCCTGCCCAACATCGTCATCGCGGACCGCTTGCAGATCTCCGATTTCGGCCTCAACATTCCTTCCTTGGTCTTTCCCGCGCCCGGGCGGTATGAATTCCGCCTGCGGGCGGACGGTCATTTGCTCGCACAAAAAGACTTTCACGTCGTGCAGATGCCCAGCCACCAAACCGCCGAGCCCGGAGCCTGACCGCCGCCCCACTTCTCCGCCCTGCCAGTCTGTGATAGAACAACACGGTCATCCTGAATCATCGCTCGTACCAATCTGCCATGACCGACTCAACGCCCTCCGGCCCGTCAGACTTCATCCGTGACATCGTGGCAGCCGACCGCGCCGCCGGGAAGCACGGCGGCCGTGTGGTCACCCGCTTCCCCCCGGAGCCCAACGGCTACCTGCACATCGGTCATGCCAAATCGATCTGCCTCAACTTCGGCATCGCCAACGAAAATCCCGGAGGAGTCTGTCACCTGCGCTTCGACGATACGAACCCGACCACTGAGGATCCGCGGTATGTTGAAGCCATCCAGGAAGACGTTCGCTGGTTGGGCTTCGACTGGCACGGCAAGCTGTTCTACGCCTCGGACTATTTCGAACGTCTCTACGACGCGGCCGTGCTGCTCATCCGAAAAGGTCGCGCCTACGTCGACAGCCTGAGTGCGGACGAAATGCGGCGCCTCCGGGGAACCTTGACCGAACCAGGCCAAGAGAGTCCCTATCGCAACCGCTCCGTCGACGAAAACCTCGACCTGTTTGCGCGCATGCGGGCTGGCGAGTTTCCCGATGGCGCGCATGTCCTGCGGGCCAAGATCGACATGGCCTCCCCCAATATCAACCTGCGAGATCCGGTGCTGTATCGTATCCGGCATGCCGCGCATTACCGCACCGGCACGAAGTGGTGCATTTATCCGTCGTACGACTATGCGCACCCCCTGTCCGATGCCTTCGAGGGCATCACGCATTCACTCTGCACGCTGGAGTTCGAAGACCACCGCCCGCTGTACGACTGGGTCGTCGCGGAAACGGAACAACCCCATCGGCCTCAGCAAATCGAGTTTGCACGGCTCAACCTGACCTATGCGGTGATGAGTAAGCGCCGCTTGCTTGAGCTGGTAGACAAGAAATTGGTGAACGGGTGGGACGATCCGCGCCTGCCGACCCTCAAGGGCCTCCGCCGGCGAGGCTACACCCCCGAAGCCATTCGGGCGTTCTGCGAGCATATCGGCGTGGCGAAACGCGACGCCGTCGTCGAAGTCCAGCTCCTGGAGCACTTCATCCGGGAGGATCTCAACAAGCGCTCACCCCGCGTCATGGCGGTCCTGAAGCCGCTCAAAGTCGTGCTTCAGAACTACCCTGAGGGGCAGGTGGAGGAGATGGAGGCGATCAACAATCCCGAAGACCCATCGGCCGGCACCAGAAAAGTGCCCTTTTCGCGCATTCTGTACATCGAGCAGGACGATTTCCGCGAAGATCCGCCGAAGCAGTTTTTCCGCCTTGCGCCGGGACGCGAGGTGCGATTGCGGTACGGCTACATCATCAAATGCGTCGGCGTGAAAAAGGATCCCGCTACCGGCACCGTGACGGAGCTGCATTGTACCTATGACCCGGAAACCAAGAGCGGCTCGCCGCAGGAGCAGCGGAAGGTGAAGGCGACCATCCACTGGGTGTCGGCCGCCCATGCGGTGAACGCCGAAGTGCGGCTCTACAATCAATTGCTGGTGGCGGATCCCGCCAAGATACCATCCGACCACGACTGGACTCTGTACTTGAATCCGAACTCCCTGGAACGCCTCACGGGATGCCTGGTGGAACCGAGCTTGCGGAATGCGGCCCCGGGCACGCGCGTGCAGTTCGAGCGGCAAGGGTACTTCGCGGTCGATCCCGATTCGACGCCCGGGCATCCGGTCTTCAACCGGACTGTCTCGCTCAAAGACACGTGGGCGAAGATCGAAAAGGCGCAGCAACAGCGGTAACGGCTCCTCCCTGCCTTGCCACGTTTTCGCTTATTGCATGTCGGAGACACCGGGTTGCGCTATCCTGAAGCACACGCGCGTCAGGAGGCACGCCATGATCGAATGCCGAGAGCACCCCAGAGTCCCGGTCGATCTTCAGGTCTTCTTCTCCAAAACAGGCTCGACCGAGATCCGCGAAGGCACGTTGTTCGACCTGTCTCCCGGCGGCGGTGCCGTCGCCAGCTCGGTGGCGCTGCACCCGGGCACCGGAGTCCGCCTGCAGATCCGGGCGACCGCAATAGGAACTCCGATCACCGTGCAGACCGCAGCGGTGCGATGGGCGCGCCACGGTGAATTCGGCCTCGAATTCCTCAACCTCTCGGAAATGGACCGCCACCGGCTGGGGCGGCTCTTGGATGTCGCCGCGCCGGGATGCCGAAGGCAAGACAATTAGCGTTTTCCCGGTATGCCGTCCTGTCTTGCTCTCACACATGCGGCCGATGGTAGACTACCGGCATGCCTTGTCCGATTTGCCGACGGCACGCTGCCTGGGAAGGCAATCCCTGGCGCCCGTTCTGCAGTGAGCGTTGCCAGCTGATTGATCTCGGCACGTGGGCCTCGGAGCGGTACCGCATTCCAGGAGCCCCCCTGACCTTCGAAACCCCTCCTCGCCAAGACCAGGACAATCCCCCCGCCGATTCCGTGCAAGACAAGGCGTGACCTCGATCAAAGGGAGTTGGCAAGCGGCGGCGGATCTTGCTAAGGTGCTGGCCAGTTAAGGAGTGCACCGCCGATGATCCCCGCACAGGGCTATGCCGCCATGGCCGCCAAGGCGCCGCTCCAACCGTTCTCGTTCGAACGGCGAGACGTCGGGCCCAATGACCTACTGATTGCCATCTCGCATTGCGGCATCTGCCATTCCGATATCCATCAGGCCCGCGACGAATGGGGCGGCTCGCTGTTTCCGATGGTACCGGGCCATGAGATCGTGGGAACCGTCAACCGGATCGGGTCACGTGTCACGCAGTTCCGGCCCGGCGATCGGGTGGGAGTCGGCTGCTTCGTGGATTCCTGCCGAACCTGCGCGGCCTGCCGCGAAGGGCTCGAGCAATACTGCGAAAACGGGATGGTCCTGACGTACAGCGGACGGGATTCGACCGGTGCCATTACGCAAGGCGGGTATTCCACCCAGATCGTGGTGGACGAGCGGTACGTCCTGCGCCTCCCGTCCGAACTGTCACCGGCCGGCGCGGCGCCGTTGCTGTGCGCCGGGATCACGACCTATTCGCCCTTGCGCCACTGGGGAGTCGGAAAATACCACAAGCTCGCGGTCGTGGGCCTCGGCGGACTGGGCCATATGGCGGTGAAGATTGCCAACGCGCTCGGAACCGAGGTCACGGTGCTGAGCACCTCGGAGCGGAAACGTTCGGATGCCCTGAAATTGGGCGCCGCCGACTTTGCCGTCACCTCGGATGCGGCCACGTTCAAGAGGCTGGCGCGGCGGTTTGACTTCCTGCTCGATACCGTCTCGGCCGCGCACGATTACAATGCCTACCTCAATCTGCTGAAGACCGACGGAACCATGATTCTCGTGGGGGCTCCGGACAAGCCCGTCCCGCTGGAGGCCTTTCCGCTCATTCTCCACCGGCGCCGCATTGCCGGCTCGCTCATCGGTGGGATCCGTGAAACCCAGGAAATGCTGAATTTCTGCGCGGCACACCGGATCGAATCGGACGTTGAAGTGATTCCGATCCAACAGGTCAATGAGGCCTACGAGCGCGTCCTCCGAGGGGACGTGCGCTTCCGGTTCGTCATCGACCTCGATTCCCTGGCGTAACTCCTGCACGCTTCTCCTGCCGGACATCCAGGCCCGGAAAAGCCCAGGAGGGCCACACACCGCCGCCTTGTCGTCTGGACATTCTGTCTGCGTGGAGGGACAAGCCGCCCGGAGGTCACCCATGACAACACAGAAAACGAGGCGTGCCCGCATGGACAGCGTGCCGCGGCACGAGACGCCTCCGACGACCGCGAAGCCCGAAGCGGAAGAGCCGCATCGCACCTTGGTCGTCGATGTGGGCGGCACCGGCATCAAAGCCGCCTTGCTGAACGATCTCGGCCGTCCGGTGCGGGAGCGGCTTCGGCGGGAAACGCCCCCGTCCGGCATGCCCGGAGAAGTCATGGACATGATCGTCTCGCTGACAAAGCATTTCGACTCGTTCGATCGGGTCGCCGTCGGGTTCCCTGGCGTGGTCATCGACGGCATCGTGAAGCAGGCACCCAATCTGGCGGCCGAGTGGCAAGATTTCAATATCGCTGAGGTCCTGCAGGCGCGGCTGAAAAAGCCGGTCCGGGTGGCGAACGATGCGGACGTGCAAGGCTTCGGGGCGATTGCAGGAACCGGGGTCGAGCTCGTGCTCACGCTGGGGACGGGAGTCGGCACGTCGCTGTTCGTGGACGGGCGGCTGGTGCCCAACTTGGAGATCGGGAAGCCGAAACTGCGCAACGCTGCGCTGCAGAAAGTGGGGAAGAAGAAGTGGAACAAGCGCGTGGCGAAGTTCGTCCGCAGACTAGACCGGATTTTTCACTTCACGCGGCTGTACATCGGCGGCGGCAATTCGCGGGAGGTCGACGTCGGCCTGCTGCCGCCGAACGTGACCGTGGTGTCTAACATGAACGGGCTGATCGGGGGTATCGCGCTGTGGCGTGACAAGCTGCCGCATGCGGGTCCCCGGCCGGACATCCCGCCGGAGCCGGCGGATCAGGGCGCGATGGCGGCGGGACGCCGTTGAGGCAAGAAAGTGGCTGGGGGACTAGGAATCGAACCTAGGTAGCCAGCTCCAAAGGCTGGCGTCCTACCGCTAGACGATCCCCCAGCGCGGTACGGAAATCGGGAACGTGAAACCGGTGGAGAGGATGTTGGCTGGGGGACTAGGAATCGAACCTAGGTAGTCAGATCCAGAGACTGACGTCCTACCGCTAGACGATCCCCCAACCGAGATTCACAGTAATATAGTGCTCGCCGCTCCGTCAAGCTTGGCGCCA
>JBDZVU010000022.1:6653-38645 GCA_040255845.1 Nitrospiraceae bacterium
CCCGAAATAGGGCCTGACCCACTCCGCCATTTCGACGAGCGTCTTCGTCCGTTCTCGGACCAGGACGACCAGGCGAGCTAGCGACGCCGGCGGCATGGAGCGGACGTCGTGCAGGCCGGCAGCCTCGAGATGCGGCAGGAGCGCCTCAGCCACTCGCTCGGGCGGGCTCGTCTTGATGTACTCCGCGTTGACCCACAGGAGCTTCTCCGGATTGAAGACGGCCGCCGACGTCTGAACGTTCTTCCAGGAAAATTTCTCGATCAACTCGTCCCGCGTAAAAATTTCTTGGTCGCCATGAGACCAGCCGAGCCGGGCCAGGTAATTGATCATGGCCTCCGGCAGATATCCCATGTCTTTGTACGCCATGATCGACGTCGCCCCGTGGCGCTTCGAGAGACGCGCTTTGTCGGACCCGAGGATCATGGGGAGATGGCCGAAGCGAGGCGTCGGAAACCCGAGGGCCTCGAAGATCGGCACCTGCCGAGGGGTGTTCGTCAAGTGGTCGTCCCCGCGGATCACATGCGTGATGCCCATCAGCGCGTCGTCCACGACGACGGAAAAATTATAGGTCGGGTAGCCGTTCGACCGGAGAATGATCAGATCATCCAGCACCGTGTTGTCGAAGACCACCGTGCCCTTGATGAGGTCGTCCACTACCGTTTGGCCTTCCTGCGGGGCTTTAAATCGCAAGGCCGCCTCACCGGCCGGTTTGGCGGTCAAGCCAAGACTGCGGCACCGGCCGTCATACCGCGGCGACAAGCCCTTGGCCTCCGCCTCCTTCCGTCGGGCTTCAAGATCCTCAGCTCGGCACACGCACCAGTACGCCCGGCCCTGCTCGAGCAGCCGAAGCGCATGGCTGGTGTACAGCGCCATCCGCTCGGTCTGGCGATACGGCCCTTCGTCCCAATCGAGGCCCACCCACTTCAGGCCTTCGAGGATGGCCTGGATGGACTCGTCGGTCGAACGGCTCTGGTCGGTATCCTCGATGCGGAGGATGAACCGTCCGTGCTGTTGCCGGGCGAAGAGCCAGTTGAACAGCGCGGTGCGAACCCCTCCGATATGGAGATAGCCGGTGGGACTCGGCGCGAAACGGACGCGGACCTGATTCATAAGACGCTTCCTCGGCGCAAAGGCCGGTATCTATAGCACCAACGAAAAGGGTTGTACACCGTGGGCCCTCTTCTGCTATGAGTGGCGCGATCGCGATGGCGGAACAGACCTATCCGGCGACGGTCCTGTCGGTGACGGATCTCACGCCAAACGTTCGCCAACTCGTCCTGCTTCCCGCCAAGAAGATTGCGTTTGAGCCCGGTCAGTGGATCTCGCTCAAACTTCCCGTCGGACCGAACCCCCCGCTCAATCGCGCGTATTCCATGGCAGCCCCTGCCTCTCCATCCGGGGAGCTGACGCTGGTCTTCGACCGGGTGCCGGGGGGAGCCGGGTCCAACTACCTGTACGACATGCGGCCCGGGTGTGAAGTGCTGTTTTCCGGGCCGCACGGCCGGTTTACGCTTCCGCCGCCGGAGAGCCGAGAGCGCTACCTCATCGGTCGGTACACGGGGTTGGTCCCGTTGCGCTGCATGCTGAAGGCGCTGTATGCGCAACGGGATCGATCTCCCATGCTTTTGATCGGCGTGGCCCCGGCCGAGGCGGAATTGCTCTACCATGACGAATTTCTCGCCCTGGCGGTGACCCATCCCTCATTTCGCTATCTGCCGCTGGTGGCCGCCCGAGAGGAGGAGGCCGTGGCGCTGACGGCCAGCATGCTGGCACCCGTTCTCGAAGCGACCCCCCACGTCGTCCCCTTGCTGTGCGGCACGAAGGCCTTCGTGCGGCCGCTGAGAGCGTTCTTGATGGATGCGGGGTACGACCGGAAGGAAGTCAAGGTCGAAACCTACGACTGAGGGCGCCCGGATCAGTGGCCTTCTTTCACCAGATTCTTGTTGACCGCCGGAATCTCGACGACGATATCCTTCGTGCCGTTCGGCACGCACTGGCAGCCCAGCCTGGATTGCAGCGTCGTCATCGGGGCTTCGTCCAATTGGTCGAACTCATCGTCGGTTCCCTCGTTGCACGTCTCCAACCCCTGTTTCACGATGACGTGGCAGGTCGAACATGCGCAGACCCCCCCGCAGACATGTTCCAATTCCACGCCGTTGGCCAGGGCAATGTCGAGGATGCTGCCGGGAAGCCCTGTCTGGCCGTAGGGAATCTTGGCCGGATCCACGGCGACCTTCGTGACTTGGCCGTTCGGGGATACATACGTGATGGTGTAGCTGCTCGTGGGTAATTCGTAATCCGCCTTTTCGATATAAGGGTTTGTCCCACCCATCTGGTATGTTCTCCTCTCCTCCGGTTGACAGGCCTTGAATTGCCGTGCTATCGTTAGTCCGACCAATTCGATCGGAGATCATTATAGTCTCCGATCTGTCAGATCGGCAATAGCATGTTGAAGATTTCCAAAAAAGCAGACTACGCGCTGATGGCCCTTCAGCACATCGCGTCCGTGCAATTCGGCGACGTCACGCCGGGACGGGTCGTCAACACCAAGGAAATCGCCGAGGAGTTCAACATTCCGTTAGAACTCTTGGCCAAGGTGCTGCAAACGCTTGCCAAGAACGGGTTGATTGAAAGCCATAACGGCCCGAAGGGAGGGTATCTCCTCGCGCGCCGCGCCAACAAGATCACGATCGCGCAGATCCTTGAAGGTATCGAGGGCCCCCTCGGCCTGACGGATTGCTCGCATGAGAAAGAAGGAGAGTTGTGTTTGCAACGGGAGCACTGCAACATCCGCACTCCCCTCCTCAAAGTCCAAGACAGCATTTATCAATTGCTCAACAACATGACGCTGCAAGACATGATGGGCGGCACGCCCTTGATCACCATTCAGTCTGCCTCGACACAAGGAGTCGCACAATGAAGCTTCCGATCTTTTTGGATAACCATTCCACCACGCCTGTGGATCCGCGGGTGTTGGAGGCCATGCTGCCTTACTTCACCGAGAAATTCGGCAACGCAGCGAGCCGCAGCCACGCCTTCGGCTGGGCTGCCGAGGAAGCGGTGGAGGCGGCCCGCAAGCAGATCGCCAAGCTGATCAAGGCCGACCCGAAAGAAATCGTCTTCACGAGCGGCGCCACGGAATCGGACAACCTCGCCCTGAAGGGCGTCCTGGAGATGTACAAGGAGAAGGGCACGCACATTATCACGTCCTCCACGGAACATCGGGCCGTCCTGGACACCGCCAAGACCCTCGAAGCCAAAGGCCTGGCCACGGTGACCTATTTGCCGGTGGACAAGGAAGGCATGGTGAACCCGCAGGACGTGCGCAACGCCATCACCGACAAGACGATCTTGATCTCCGTGATGCTGGCGAACAATGAAATCGGCACCATCAATCCGGTGAAGGAGATCGGCAAGATCGCCAAAGAAAAGGGCGTGTTGTTTCACTGCGACGCCACGCAGGGAGTGGGGAAGATCCCGGTGGACGTACAGGACATGGGCATCGATTTGATGTCCTTCTCCGCCCACAAGGTCTATGGGCCCAAGGGCGTGGGCGCGTTGTACGTGAGAAAGCGGAACCCGCGTGTCCGCGTCGCCGCGCAGATGGACGGCGGAGGACACGAACGAGGCATGCGGTCGGGAACGCTGGCCGTGCCCTTGATTGTCGGCTTTGGAAAGGCCTGTGAGATCTGCGAGCAGGAAATGGCAGCCGAATCGGTCCGCATTGCGGCGATGCGGGACCGCCTCAAGGCTGCGATCATGACGGCGTTGGAAGAAACGTATCTTAACGGCCATCCGACCAACCGCCTTCCAGGCAATCTCAACATTTCGTTTGCCTACGTGGAAGGTGAGTCGCTGCTCATGGGCATGAAGGATATCGCCTTGTCGTCCGGATCCGCCTGCACCTCCGCGACGCTGGAACCGTCCTATGTGTTGCGAGCCCTCGGCGTGGGAACCGAACTGGCCCATTCGTCGATCCGGTTCGGGATCGGCCGGTTCAACACCGATGAGGAGATCGACTACACGATCAAGAAGGTGATTGAGGTCGTGAACAAGCTGCGTGAAATGTCTCCGCTGTATGAGATGGCGAAAGAAGGCATCGATCTGAAATCAGTCCAGTGGGCGGCCCACTGAGCAGGATATCCTAGAGGAGGATGGACCATGGCCTATAGCGACAAAGTCGTCGATCATTTCAACAACCCCCGGAACATGGGCAGCTTCAAGAAGGACGATGCCGATGTCGGGACGGGTATCGTGGGCGCGCCGGAATGCGGCGACGTCATGAAGCTCCAGATCAAGGTGCAGAACGATACGATCGTGGACGCCAAGTTCAAGACGTTCGGCTGCGGCTCGGCGATCGCCAGCTCCAGTTTGGCCACCGAGTGGCTCAAGGGGAAGACCCTCGAAGAAGCGCAGAAGATCAAGAACACCGATATCGTGCAGGAACTCAACCTGCCGCCGGTCAAGATTCACTGCTCCGTCCTGGCGGAAGACGCGATCAAGGCTGCGCTGTCCGACTACAAGAAGAAGGCTGAAGCGCAGCAGGCCGAACCCCAGGCGGCGGAAGCCACGTAACCGAGAAAGGACACGCCATGGAGACGACCAATACCGAGGCCCAGGCACCGGCTATCACGCTCACGGACGCCGCGCTGAAGGAAGTCAAGCGCTTGATGAACGTCCAAGGCATGACCGAAGGAGGACTTCGCCTCGGAGTCAAGGGCGGGGGGTGCTCCGGACTGAGCTACACGATCAATTTCGACGACAAGATCGGCCAATACGATCAGGTGTATGAATTCGACGGCGTCAAAGTGATCGTCGACGCCAAAAGCGCGATCTACCTGCAGGGGACGCAACTGGACTTTCACAAGGACCTGATGGGCGGGAATTTCAAGTTCGTGAACCCCAACGCCAACAAAACGTGCGGCTGCGGGGAATCGTTCTCGGCTTGACCGTGACACCGGCTTCACGACACAGCGCAGAAACGGACACCATCGCATGGAACAGGCACCGCCCAGCGGATTCCGTCAGTTGCAAATGGCACGCAGCATGTGCTGGCACTGCCAATCCGAGGTGGCGGGAGAGTATTTCTGCGAGCGCTGCGTCAAGGTGCAGCCGGTCAGCAAGGAAACAGATTACTTCACCTGTCTCGGACTTCCCCGCCGCCTGACGATCGATCCGAAGCAGCTCGAAGCCAAATTCTACGAACTGAGCCGCGCGTTCCATCCCGACTTCTACCACGGCAAAAGCGAGACGGAGCAACGCATCAGCCTCGGCAACGCGGCGATGCTGAACAGCGCGTATCGCACCTTGCGTGACCCCGTCCAGCGCGCGGAATACCTGCTGGATCTGGAGGCAGGGTCCGCCAAGGAGATCCGGACGTCGCCCCCTGCGGACTTGTTCGAGGAGATTCTCGAGTTGCAGGAGACGCTGGATGAATACCGCGGCTCCGACCGCGGCACAGAGGAGGCGCAGGCGCTTCGGACCCGGCTCCTGGAAGAACGCGCATCTTTGGAGCGCCGGCGGGAGGACATGGAGGCGCAATTGCGCGACCTGTTTACGCGCTGGGACGCGCTGCAGGACAACGGCGAGGCCGGCCCTGTAGCCCGCGAGGAGCGGGACCGCCTGCTCAAAGCGATGCGCGAACTGCTCTCCAATCGGACCTACGTCACCAATATCCTCAACGATCTCATTGCCACCATCGAGTAATTCGCGTATGGCACGCATTGTCGGCATCGATCTCGGCACGACCAATTCGCTCGTGGCCTACATGAAGGACGGCCGCCCGGCGGTCATTCCGGGGAGGACCGGCCGCACGATGGTGCCTTCGGTCGTGGCCGTCACGGATAACGGGCTGATCGTCGGCGATGCGGCCAAGGAACATCTGACCAGGAATCCCGGCCGGACGGTGTACTCGGTGAAGCGCTTCATGGGGAAGGGCTTGGCCGACGTCCAGAGCGAGCTGCCCTACTTCCCCTACGAGCTGACCGAGCAGGTCGGCGTGATCCGCATCAAGCTCGGCGAGAAGACCTACTCGCCCCCCCAAATCTCCGCCATGATCTTGAAGGAACTCAAGCAACGGGCGGAAGCATTTCTCGGCGAACACGTCGACAAAGCCGTAATCACCGTGCCGGCGTATTTCAACGACAGCCAGCGTCAGGCGACGAAGGATGCTGGCATGATCGCCGGCCTCGACGTGCTGCGGATCATCAACGAGCCCACGGCCGCCTCATTGGCCTACGGGCTGCAGCAGCGGACGCAAGGCATCATCGCCGTCTACGATCTCGGAGGAGGCACGTTCGATATTTCCATCCTCAAGCTGAAGGACGGCATCTTCGAGGTGCTGGCCACGAACGGCGACACGCATCTGGGCGGTGACGATCTTGACCGTGTGCTCGCCGACGAACTGCTCGCGGAGATTCGACGGCGCCATGGCCTCGACCTGTCGGAGCACGCCGATTACATGCAGGCGGTTCGGCTGGAGGCGGAGCGGGCCAAGATCCGCCTTTCGGACGAGATGAGCACCGTGATCACCGTGGAATTGCCCGACGGCAAGGGAGTCTTCACTCGTGACATCACACGGGAGCACCTGGAGGCGCTCACGAAGGGGCTGATCGAACGCACCCTGGCACCCTGTAGACTGGCGCTGAAGGATGCCGGCCTCACCCCTTCGGACATCGACGAGGTCGTGCTGGTCGGCGGAGCCACGCGGATGCCGCTGGTCCGCCAACGGGTCCAGGCGCTATTCGGAAAGCCGCCTCATTGCGAATTGAACCCGGACGAAGTCGTCGCCCTCGGGGCGGCCGTACAGGCGGACATCCTCAGCGGCGGCACGACCGACATGCTGCTGCTCGACGTCACGCCCCTCTCGCTCGGCATCGAGACCATGGGCGGCGTCATGAGCACCCTCATCCGGCGGAACACGACCATTCCCGCCAGCGCCAAGGAAATGTTCACGACCTACGTGGACGGCCAGACCGGCGTGGACATTCACATCCTGCAGGGCGAGCGGGAGCTCGTGAAGGATAACCGCAGCTTGGCCCGGTTTCGTTTGAAAGTCCCGCCGCTCCCGGCCGGCGTGCCGCGCATTGAAGTGACCTTCTTGATCGACGCGAACGGGATTCTCAACGTGTCGGCGCGGGACGTCCGCACCGGGGAAACCCAGTCGATCGCGGTCAAGCCGTCTTACGGGCTGAGCGATGAGGAAGTGGAGCGGATGATCGGCGAATCCTACAAGTTCGCCGCGGACGATTTGAAGGCGCGCCAGCTGATTGAAGCTCGTACCGAAGCGGACGCCATTCTGACCGCGACGGACAAAGCCCTGGCCCGCGGCGGTCACCTGGTGGGAGAGGACGAGGTTCGCACCATCCGAGCGGCGGCCGACGCGCTCCGGCGCGCCAAGGCGGCCGACGATCACAAGGCCATCAGGGCCCAGATCGCGGAGCTGGAGCGAGTGACCCATCACTTGGCTGAAGTGTTGATGGACACGTCGCTCAAGGAAGCGCTGGAAAACAAGAAGCTTTCGGAAATCACGTAACTCGTCAAGAGGGAAGCATGGACCTGACGTGGAAAGATACGGAAGACATCGCCCTGCGGTTGGTGGAGGAGCACCCTGACGTCGATCCGCTGACCGTCCGGTTCACCGATATGCACGCCTGGATCGTCGGCCTCCCGGAGTTTAAGGACGACCCGAAGAAATCAAACGAGAAGATTTTGGAAACGATCCAAATGGCGTGGCACGAGGAGTATCAGGATTCAAAAGCCTGATGCGAAGATGCCCGCATCCCCGCCCGTGGGGAGCGACTGCCTCCGTTACAGGCTCCCTTCTCCCACCGGCTGTCCTTCAGGAATAGGGTCGAGCTTGTAGAAGTCCGTGGGGTCCAGCCTCCGCTGGGCCGCCTGGGTCGGCTCGCTGCCTTTGGTGAACAACTCCACCGTGCTCTTTTCACTCTCGCCGTCGCCATCACCTTCCAGCAACCCAGTCGAGGCATCGACCTTCACGAACGTGACGCCGTCCGGGATCTCGAAGGGAACCACCGGCAGCTGCTTCAGCGCTTCCTTCATAAACGCCATCCAAATGGGCAGCGCAGCCCGGGCCCCCGTCTCGCTTTCTCCGAGGGAGCGCCGGTCGTCGAAGCCGACGTAGACCCCGGCGACCAAATTCGGCGTGCCGCCGATGAACCAGGCGTTGATGTAGTCGTTCGTCGTGCCGGTCTTTCCCGCAAGCGGACGATCCAGGCTTTTCGCCGCCATCCCGGTCCCCCGCTGCACCACGTCTTCCATCATATTGGTGATCAGGTACGCCGTCTCCTTCGTCATGACTTCACGCGGTTCGGGCTGGGCCGTCTCCAACACCTTCCCGGCGCTGTCCTTCGCGACCTTGATGGCGAAGGGCTCGGCCCGGCTTCCTTTGTTCAGGAACACGCCATAGACCGACGTCAATTCCATCAAACCCACCGACGAGGAACCCAGTCCGAGGGAGAGGTCACCCGGCAAGGGACTGGTAATGCCCACCGAGCGGGAGAACTCGATGACGTTTCGGATCCCCACTTTGTCGAGCAAGCGCACGGTGGCGAGATTGTGAGAGTGCGTCAGCGCATCGCGCAGGCTCACCATGCCATGGAATTTTTTACCGTAATTCTCGGGCTTCCAGATCTTGTCGTCTTCTTCCTGCTCGTACACCACCGGCGCATCCAGAATCTGGGTGGCGGGGCTCATCCCTTGGCTCATGGCGGTCGCGTAGATCAGCGGCTTGAAGGCGGATCCCGGCTGCCGGTGCGCCTGCACAGCCCGGTTGTACTCGCTGCGTGAAAAATCGTAGCCCCCGACCATGGCGCGGATCGCGCCGGTCTTCGGATCGAGCGCGATCAACCCTCCCTCGACGATCGGCGTCTGCTCCAGCGTGAGTACTGGGCCGTCCTTCGTCAGTTTCTTGACCGCGACTTCGATGACATCGCCCGGCTTCAAGAGCGATTTGACGGATGGGTGGACGACGAAATCCTTGGCCGGATCGTAGCCCTTCAGCACCCGCTTGGCCCAGGCCATGTCGTCGAACGAGAGTTTCGCCGTGGCTCCCCCGAGGAGGACCACATAGTGATCTTTGGCGGCCTTCAACACGATGCCCTCGGTACGGTCACCGACCTTGAGCGTGACCGCAGGCGTCGCGGCCGGCGGGGGAAGACTGTCCAGGTCCACGGTGCGCCGCGGGCCGCGCCAACCCTGCCGTTTGTCCAACTCCCGAACCCCGGCGTCGAACGCGGCTCCCGCGGCCTTTTGCATCTCGAGGTTCAGGGTCGTGTAGACCTGGAGCCCGCCCTTGTACACCATCGATTCGCCGTACTTCGCGACGAGCAGTTGCCGCACGTACTCCACGAAATACGGCGCAAAGTGCTCACTGCCGGGCCGGTGGAAATTCAGCACTTCCGCCGCGGCCGCTTCACGTTCGGCCGACGTAATGAAGCCGGCCTCTTCCATGCGTGACAGCACGTGCTCCTGCCGCTTCTTCGCCCGCTCGTAGGCGGTGAAGGGAGAAAACCGGCTGGGTGATTTGGGCAAGCCTGCGAGAAATGCCGACTCGGCCAGGGTCAGCTTGCTGATGTCCTTGCCGAAGTAGGACTGCGCCGCCGCCGCGACGCCGTACGCGCCTTGACCGAAATAAATCTGATTCAGGTACGTCTCGAGGATTTGTTCCTTCGAGGAAACGGCTTCCATCTTATAGGCCAGAATCAATTCCCGGATCTTCCGGTCGTAGGACCGCTCTGCCGACAGAAACAAGGACCGGGCCAGCTGCTGGGTGATAGTGCTGGCGCCCTCCACCTTGCGGCCGCCGTGGCGAATATTGGTCCAGGCCGCGCGGAGAATGCCCACGTAGTCAAGCCCCGGATGCTCGAAAAACCGTACGTCCTCGGTGGCGATCACGGCCTGCTTCAGCGAGTCCGGGATGTCGGCGAGCGGCGTCAGTATCCGCCGTTCGATGAAGAACTGGCCGATCGGCTGCCGGTCGTCGGAATAGACGGTGGTGACCAGGCTGGGCTGGTAACTCTGCAGCAGATCCAGGGAGGGAAGATCCTTCGAGAAATGCCAGATGACGCCGGCCGCCGCCGTCACCCCCACCAGCAACAGCGCGGAGCCGGCCAGCAATCCGATCTGCCACCACCGCCAGCGCCGGCGCGGCGGCTCGTGGATCTCGATAAAGCGGTCGTCGTCCGGCATGTGAAGGGCGCTCCTGGGTGGAATCACGAACGCGGGAATGGCGAAGTCACCTTACAACGCACCCCCCCAAAACTCAAGCGCAGGGCGACTTCGGTCGGTTTCGTTCGTGGGCAGACAGCGGCTTGTACGAGGCGTCGCCTTGCGTTATACTCCCTGCGACGCCGAATTGTCGGGCGTCTTTTTTTTGGCCGCGAGAAACGCACCACTATGTCACAGATCCGCGCGCCCCACGAGCGCCGCACCGATATCCGGAACATCGCCATCATCGCCCACGTCGACCACGGGAAAACGACGCTGGTCGACGCGATCCTGCGCCAGACGCATGTGCATCGCAAAATCGACGACATGGGCGAGCGCATCATGGACTCGATGGATCAGGAACGGGAACGCGGCATCACCATCCGGGCGAAAAATGCCAGCGTCATCTACCAGGGCGTCAAGATCAACATCGTGGACACGCCGGGCCATGCCGACTTCGGCGGAGAGGTCGAACGGACGCTGCGGATGGTGGACGGAGTCCTGCTGCTCATTGACGCCAAGGAAGGTCCGATGCCGCAGACCACGTTCGTGCTGCGGAAGGCCCTGGCCCTGGGCCACAAAGCCATCGTCGTCGTCAACAAGATCGACAGGCCCGACGCCGTGATCGACGATGTGGTCAACCGCACCTTCGACCTCTTCGTGCACCTGGGCGCGACCGACGAGCAGCTGGATTTCCCCATCGTCTACACCTCCGCCCTCAAGGGCCAGGCCACGCTCGACGTCAACAAACCCGGCTCGGACATCACCCCGTTGCTCAACACGGTGCTGGAGAAGATCCCCGCCCCGGCGATCAACGCGGACGCGCCGCTGCAGATTCTCGTCCTGGCTCTGGCGCACGACCCCTACAAGGGCAAAATGGGCATCGGAAAGGTCCAGTCTGGGTCCATCGCACGCCGCCAACCCGTCATGGTCTTGGGCAAGGACGGCGCTCAGATCCCCGGCCGGGTCTCGGACTTGGCCGTCTTTTCCGGCTTGGACCGGGCGGACACGGAAGAGGCCGCGGCAGGCGAAATCGTGGCGGTTGCCGGACTCGATCAGGTGAGCATCGGCGATACCATCGCGGACGCCGAGCGGCCGATCGCCCTCCCGCGCGTCACCATCGACGAGCCGACCGTCCAAATGACCTTCTCCGTCAACAACAGCCCCTTTGCCGGGCGGGAGGGCAAGTACCTGACGTCCCGTCACCTGCGCGAACGGCTCTTCAAGGAGCTGGAAACGAACGTCTCGCTGCGCGTCTCGGAAACCGACAGCGCCGACCGCTTTCTGGTCGCGGGGCGGGGCGAACTGCACCTGGCGGTCTTGATCGAGCAGATGCGGCGCGAAGGATACGAGCTGCAGGTGAGCCAGCCCGAAGTCATTCTGCACCGGGACGGCGACCAGCTCACCGAGCCCTACGAGGAGCTGACGATCCAGGTTCCCGAGATGTACCAGGGCGCCGTCATCGAGGAGATCGGCAAGCGCCGCGGCGAGATGCGGCACATGCGCCTGATTCATTCCGAGGCGGGTCCCAGCGAAATGCATCTGGAGTATCACATCCCCACCCGCGGCATCATGGGCCTCAAGAACGTCTTGCTGGCCAAGACCCGCGGCACCGTCATCATGCACCACGTCTTCAAAGCGTATGAACCGGCCAATGAGCAGGAGCTGCTGACGGCTCCACACGGGTCGCTGTGCGCCTTCGAGGACGGCACCAGCACGGCCTACGCCCTCTTCATGACGCAGGAGCGCGGCACGCTGTTCATCGGCCCGGGGGTCGAGGTGTATCGCGGCATGGTAGTCGGCCAGAACAATCGGGACGAAGATTTGGACGTGAACGTCTGCAAGGAAAAGCATCTGACCAACATGCGCGCCTCCGGCTCCGACGAAGCGTTGATTCTCACGCCGCCGCGGGAGATGTCGCTGGAATTCGCGCTCGAATACATCGGACCGGACGAACTGGTCGAAATCACGCCCAAGAGCCTGCGCATCCGCAAGCGGCTGCTCAACCCCGAAGACCGCCGGAAGGCGCGGAAGGCCGCCAAGTAGGGATGGCCCGCAGCGATGAGGATCCGAAAGAAGACGCCGAAGCCTTCCGCCAAGCGCCCGCCGCTGTACTTTGTCGGCTACCGCGGGACCGCGCCCCACACCGATGAGCTGAAAATCTGGTACGAGCGCGAATACGGCGGCCCGCTCACAATCCGCCACGAAGAGGGCTCGCCGGAGTCATGGCAGGCCACCCACGGTCCGTGGTCGGCCCACGTCGTCATGCCCCTGCCCATGGCGCATGTCGCGGAGGTCATGAAGCAGCTGTCCTGGGAACATCCGGTGATGGGAGCCGTGGCGCCGTCGCTGGCGCCGCCCAGGGACATGCCGGATACGGTGCTCTTCGGAGCCCGCTTGGCGCGTGGATTGACCTTGCTCACCCAGGGCACGGCCTATGATGTCATCACCCAGGCCTACGTCAATCCCTCGGACTGGCAGGATCGGGCGCTGGGGCAGTTCATCGCCGAAGACCATTTGACGGTCTCGCACGATGAGACCGCCCGCCCCGACGTCACATGGTCGTACTCGTTGGGACTCAGCAAGTTCGGATTAGACGAAATCGAGGTGTTTCAAAAAAAGGGCCTGCCGGAGCGCGCGGCGACAGAGTTGCTCATGGAGTCGGCCCATGAGCTGCTTCGCATGGGGCACACGCCTAAAGTGGGCAGCGCGTTTCACTTGCCGCTCCTGGGACGAACGGTGCGGGTCGTCAACCATCGGACAGCCGCGCCGGCCGGCCGCATGCTCGCCTTCCGCCAGCTCGAAAGTTAGATCGGGCTTCAGTCCTCGTCGAATTCCGCCTCGATCGTGCGGTTCCGGTCCATCTCGACCACGCAGGTCATATTGCACCCGCTTCCGCGCCACCGGTCGAACGTTGATCCCGGATCCGCCATGGCGGCCAACGTCACGGTGGTGCCGGATGGAAAATTCGTTTCGCAGACTGGCCCGCAATTGATGCCGGGCGGGGAACTCGTCACGGTGCCGGAGCCGTCTCCGGTCTTATTGATGGTGAGGGTGCTCATGCCGGCCGACGCGGCGAACGTCGCCGTCACCGTCTGATTGCCGTTCATGACGACCGTGCAGGAGCCGGCCCCGCTGCACGCCCCGTCCCAGCCCACGAAGGTCGAGCCTCCCGAGGGATTCGCCGTGAGCAACACGCTCGTCCCGTTGGGGAAGGCGGCGGTGCAATTATCCGAACAGCCGTTGATGCCGGGCGGGGTGCTGCTCACCGTCCCGGTACCGGACCCGGCCTTGATCACGTTCAGCGCAGACATGCTCGGCGGCGGATCAAAGGTCGCCGTGACGGTTTGGCTGCTCGTCAACACGACCACGCACGCCGCCGTCCCGCTGCAGCCAGCGCCGCTCCACCCAGCGAACGACGAGCCGCCGGACGGATTCGCCGTCAACGTGACGGTGGTGCCGACGACGAACGTTGCGGTGCAGGTGCCGGTGCAATTGTTGATGCCGCCGGGCACGCTGCTGACCGAGCCGCTGCCTGCCCCCTGAGTGGTGACCGTCAACGTCACTTGGCTTGGGGGAGCGAACGCCGCCGTCACAGTTTGATTGCCGTTCATCACGACGCTGCAGGGACCGGTCCCGCTGCAGGCTCCGCCCCATCCGCTGAAGGTGGCGCCTCCGGCGGGCGTGGCGGTGAGGGTCACCGTGCTGCCGCTGGCAAAGTTGGCCGCACAGGTGTTGCCGCAATTGATGCCGCCGGGATCGCTGACCACCGTCCCATTCCCGCTCTTGTTGACCGTCAGCAACGCCGTCTGCGGCACGGCGGTGAACTCTGCATTGACCGTTTGATCATTGTTGAGAACCACCTCGCAGGGGCCGGTTCCACTGCAGGCGCCGCTCCATCCCGCAAACGAGGCACTGCCCGATGGGATGGCGGTCAACGTCACCCTCGTGCCGGCAGCGAAGCCAGCCGAGCAGGCGTTGCCGCACTCGATGCCGCTGGGATTGCTCCGGACGATCCCCGAGCCGGTGCCGCTTTTCGTCACCGTGAGGCTCGCCGTATTGACCGACGTGTTGAAGACGGCGGTCACGATGGCATTGCCACTCACGGTGCAGACCATCGTGCCCGAGCACCCGGCTCCGCTCCAGCCGGCGAAGACATTCCCGGGCGAGGCCGACGCAATCAGCGTGACGGACGAGCCTGCGTCGAAATCCGCCTCGCAGGTCGATCCGCAATCAAGACCGGCCGGCGTCGAGCTGACCGTCCCGACGCCGCTTCCCTGCTTGCGTACCTGAACCCTGAACGTCGGCAGCAGCCGCACTTCCAACGTCTGTCCCGGCTTGAACTGTCCGCTGGTGCTCCCCGAGAGAATTTTCCGACCTTCGTCGTTGAACGCCGCGACGGAGATCGTCCGGTTGGCGTCGCCGGGCGCGGCGGGCACGCGAACCGGCACGGTTTGGCCGGTGGTGAGGTCGGACACGGACACGCTCGCCGTGGCCGGGGCCGGCATGTCGGGTCCGGTCACCTGCACGTCGATCCTGGCGATGTCGGGAATGAACTGCTGGTCGACGATCAGCGACAGATTGACCGAGCCCCCCGTTTGATCAGTCCCTGTGTCCGTGCCCGAGCCGCATCCGAACAACACCTGCAGCAAGGCACCGGCCAGGACCATCGCAACCCAGCGCGTGGGACGTCGACCGCTCATGAGACACCTTCCCGACTGTTGCTCGCCTCGTTTGACCGCGGGTGCATCGGGCCTTCCTACGGCGTCCTGATCGAAAGGTTCACCGTCGTGCCTGCCGCCGGATTGACGCTCGCCGGAGCCGCGCCCGACACCGCGGCCGGCGGCGTCACCGGCGTGACCGGGAACGGCCAATCGGGGACTGCATACCCGCCTCCCGCAAACTGTCCATCGACCGCTCCTGCCGCAAGAGCGGGACGAAGCTCCGGACCCTGGCCTACCGGCCTCGCGGGAGACGCGAATGCGTGCTTGGGTGATTCCCGCCCCACGTCCTCAACCAACTCCGTGGCGGCCACGGCGGCAGCGGCAGGCCCGGCCCCTCCCCCCGCCGGCCCCATCGCCACCGGCATGCTCGGCGGCCCGCCCGGCCACGCCATGGATGATTGACCGGGCAGCAGCAGGACGGTGGCGCCCCCTGACGTGAAGGTGATGTCCCCGCCTCTCCCGATGTTCGCGACACCGGTGGGGCCTTCCTCGTCCGGGTCCACGGAGGCCGAGGCGCGAGGTTGGCGCGGTCCTTGGGTTGGCTCCTGGATCCACATGACGAAGTAGGTCCCGCGGACCGTGGCCACTGCCGTCTTCGAATGGACCTCAAAGATGGAGTGCTCGCCGCTTAGCGGCCTGCGCACGAGGACGCGGACGGAGCCCTGGGTCAGATGCGCCACGAATGCGCGCGCGTCACTCCCCTCCTGATACCGCTGCTCGGTCATCTCCAGGCGGCTCTGTTCTCCCAGCGTGATAATCGTGTCGTCCGCAAACAACACCTTGGCACGGGACGCGCGGCGGGTTTCGATGATCGCAAGCGGTCCGATGCGATCGTACGGCTTCACCGGCTGAGGCGCCGTCAAGGTGGCCGGCTGCATGAGCACCGTGCCTTGCACGCCGAGGAACACCCCCACCTCCGGCACATCGGCGGCGACGGCTTCCGCCGCGTTCATCAGGCACCACAACACCAGCACGATCAGCATGGCAGTCCTCCTAGAAACGGCCTCCCACGGTGAACGACACGATATGGCGCACGTAGCTGAAGACCGGGATGTTCGCATCATCCCGCGTGTAGCTGTATTGAAACCCCAGCCAGAGCCATGAGCGGAGTTCGTGCACGGCGGTGCCGGTCAGCAGAAAGATGTTGTCTTTCCGGACGGTGGTGCCGTCGAACGAGAAGGAGTTGGGGTTGTCATAGTTCTGGCGGTAGTAGTCGAAGGCCAGATCGACGCTCGTGGCAGGGAGCGGTCGAAACCCCACGCCGGTTGAAAATCTGTGGCCGAAATAGGACCAGTCGGTGCTCGACGGACGCCCCGGCACGGCGCGGTCCACATCGCCTCCAGCGGTGCGATCCGTATCGAAGGTGTAACCGAGACGAACGTGGCCGCGCCGATTCGCGAAGGATAGATATTGCATCGCTCCCACCAGATAGTTATTGGCGTCGCGGGTTTCATTGGCGCCGAATGGATCCAGATCGAAGCTCTTGAAGTCCTTGTTCTGATACCGGAAATAGCCTTGGGTGAAGGTGCGCTCGCTTTGCGGATAGGTCAGCACGGACTGGAGCGCATTCGAGAGCAAATAGGAGTCGCCGCCGACCGTGACGTAATCAAGCAGGTATTGGAAGCGGAGACTGCCGGGGCCCAGCCGGCGTTGCGCGTAGATGGTCGGGGTATTGTCCTGGACATTGAAGTCACTGAGCTTGGCGTGGAGGTTCTGATAGAAACTGTACCCCGCCCCCGCCGTCCAGGTATCGTTTTGAATGAACCGGTATTCACCGCGTCCGGTCAGGACCGTCACGAAGTCGTCCTGACGTGAAATGCCGAGACCCGGCGTATCCACGCCGCTTGGCAGCAGGATCACATTGGAATCGTACTGCAGGCTGAGGGCGGCATTGAGATCCCATCGCCGCTGCCGGAGCGGCTCCTCGCGCCCGCCCTGAACCGGCGGGGCGGCAGCCATGCCGGCTGCGGCCACGCCGGCTGAGGTGGCGGCGCGGAATTCCGACACGGCTTCCTCGTAGCGCCCCTGCCCGTAAAACGACGTGCCGCGCCGATAGCGGACGTCCGCTCCAAGATCCTGATCCAGCGATCCGGCTTTCACGAACCGCTCCCCCGCCTGCTTGTACTGGTGCAGATCGGAGGCCGCCAACCCCTGGTAATAGTGGAGCAGCGCGTCGTCTCCCAAGGACGGCTCTGCTGCGGAGAGATTGGCCTGCGCGTCGGCGTAGTTCCCTTGATGGTACAGGGCCATGCCCAATCCCATCCGGGCCTTCGCATCGTCGGGATGCGCGCGCAACACCTCGCGGAATCGAGCCTCGGCTTCGTCTGCCCGCCCCGATCGCAGGAGCAGACGGCCCAGGTAATAGCCGGCGGTCCTGTCACCAGGCCTGAGCGTCAGTGCCTCATTGAGAAGCCGTTGCGCCTCCGCATCCTCCTGGGCGTGATAAAGGTACAGCCCCTTGGAAATCAGCCAATCGTACTGCTCGTCCGGCTCCATGCCGCGGGCCGCTGCGGCAAGGACGAATCCCAGGCTCAGCATCACGACCAGGGGATACAAGGGAGAAACGCGCCACCCGAGTCGTCGGTTCCCGTGACGCCCTGATTCATACACGTGCAGATCGCCATTCACCGGTACGTGCCCCACCGCCGAGAATGAGCAAGGGTTTTGGGCAAGAGGACGACCTTAATGGTCAAGAACTAGACCCGCGGCCAGCAGGCGTGATCGGAGGCGTGATCGTCATGTTTACAAAGGCTTGTCTCTCGGGTGGCTGGTGAGGGAAGACACAATGTCCGGGAGAGACCCTTGTAGAGGACAACTTGTCCCAGCAGGACTAGGCCTTCCAGGCCGTTGACAACCTTTCAAGCACCGGGTTACAAACCTCGGCATTCGGATGGGAGGTCCGCTAGCATGAGACCTCGTTCACCATATATAAATCTGCGATTTGTAAGGAGGAGCTGAAATGAGCGACGTAGCCCCGGAGATAAAGCCCGGCGATACCGCCCCGGATTTCACCTTAAAGGATCAAGACCAGAAGGACGTCAAGCTGAGCGACTACCGCGGGAAGAAGAATGTGGTCTTGTGCTTCTACCCGCTGGACTGGAGCCCGGTGTGTCAGGGAGAGAACAAGTGCCTGACCGACGATTTTCCGAAATTCCAGGGCGCGAACGCCGAAGTCTTCGGAATCAGCTGCGACAGCTTCTTCTCGCACAAGGCCTGGGCGGATGCCCTTGATCTCAAGCACCGTCTGCTCGCCGACATGCACCGGACCGTCTCCAAGGCCTATGGCTTGTACTTCGAGCCGTTGAACTGTTCGAAACGCGCCACGGTGATCGTGGACAAGAACGGCACGGTGGCATACGTCAAGGTACAGGAAATCAAGGTGGCCCGTGAGGACAAGGAAATCCTGGAGGCGCTGGCGAAACTGAACTAGCGTATTGGGCTCCAAGATCCATGCGGCAGGCCCTGTCCTGCCGCATGTTTTTTTCGCTTCGCGAGATGGGACATTGCATGAGCACCGTCCTTGACGTCAGCGACGCAAACTACAAGGAATTCACCGACAGCCAAGCGGCCATCGTGGCGTACGGTCTGGCCATGTGCGAGCCCTGCAACCAGTACGACCCCATCCTGGAAGCCACGGCGGCGAAGTTCCCCACCATCAAAGTCGGCAAAGCGAAAATGCATGTGCCCGGCCGCTGCCGAGAGATCAAGAAGGCCCATACCTTCGAGACGTATCCCACCACCCATTTCTTCTCGAACGGCAAGCTGCTCCTGACGCGCGAGGGCGTGGTGGAGCCGGACGAGCTGGCCGCGCTGGTTTCCGACTATCTCCTGAAATAGCTCCTTCGCATCCCTCAAAAATTACCGTTCTCCTTGACTCCGAGGGCCCCTATAGTAGGCTCGGGGCTAGTTGTTTGCTTGCTCCAACCCTGGAGACCACATCGGATGACGTCCGGGTCCCGGTTACAAGACGTCCCCCGCTACGACGCCCGCGACCTGCTCAATTCTCAGCCGGTGATCGTCTCGGTCATCGATCCCGCCACGCATCAGATCCGCTTTCAAAACAAAACCGGCCAGCTGAAATTCGGCGATATTACGGGGTCTTCCTGCTACGAGACAATCGCGGGTTGCTCGAGTCCCTGCCAGTTCTGCCGGATGCCGGACGCCCTGCTGACCAGCGAGGTGGTGTCCACTGAAGTGGCCCTGCCGGGCGACAAATATCTGTTGGTGCACTGGTCCAAAGCCGCCACCACCGACGGCGCCCAGCACGTGATCGAAACGATCGTGGACATCACCGAGCAGAAACGGACGGCCCAAGCCCTGCATCAATCTCAAAAAATGGAAGCCGTGGGAAGGCTGGCCGGCGGCATTGCGCACGACTTCAACAATCTCATGATGGTCGTGATCGGCCATGCCCACCGGCTCCTCCAACAGCTCGCGGGGCACCCGGCCAAGCCGGAACTCGACATGATCAGTCAAGCCGGCCTGCGGGCGGCCGCCCTGACCAAGAAGCTCCTGACTTTCAGCCGGCGGCAGGTGTTCGAGCCGAAGGAATTGCCGGTGGCCGAGACGATTCGGGACATGGAGGACATCCTGCAACGGCTCATCGGCGAGCAGATCCAGATCGTGACCGTGCTCCACCCCCGCACCGGTCACGTGATGGCGGATCCGGTTCAACTCGAACAAGTCGTGATGAACCTCGTGTTGAACGCACGCGACGCCATGCCGGGCGGAGGGCTCTTGAACATCGAGACCGAAAACGTCGAGCTGGACGACGCGTTTGTGAAAGCGCATCCCGGGTCGTCGCCGGGCCCCTATGTGAAAATCATGGTGCAAGATGCCGGCTGCGGAATGGACGTCGAGACCCTCGCGCACATCTTCGAGCCGTTCTTTACGACCAAGGAACCGGGGAGAGGAACGGGGCTGGGACTCGCCACCGTGTACGGTATCGTCAAGCAAAGCCGGGGCTATATCGATGTGAGCAGCCGGCCGGGATGCGGATCGCGGTTCACGGTCTACCTGCCCCGCGTGGGAGAGCCGGAGCTTCCCTCGCAAGCCGAGCCGCACAAGGGGGCCGAGGTGCCGCCGACGATTCTCGTCGTGGAAGATGAAGAGAGCATTCGGAAACTCGTCCGCACCATTCTCGAAGAGCAGGGCTACCAGGTTCAGACCGCCGGAGACGGCGAAGAGGCGCTGCGCTGCCTGCAACGCCTGAAAGGCACCTGCCCGCTCGTCATTACCGACGTCATCATGCCCCGGATGACGAGCGGCGATCTGATCCAGGGCATCAAAGCCCTGCAGCCCGATGCGCGGATCCTGTACATGTCGGGCTACACCGGCGAAACCCTCTACGCGAACGGCCTCACCGATGAGATGCCCTTCCTCCAGAAACCGTTCCTGCCCACAGCCTTGACCGAAAAAGTGCGAGAACTGCTGCAGTCGGCACCAGCCCGGTAAGTCTCACGTCGACGATCGCCGCCTTCCAGCGCGGCCGGTGCGTCCTGCGCTCGTCAGAGCATTACGACGGAGAGCGGCCCTTGGAGCAGTGTTCGTGGAAGATGAGCCAGTCGCCGCCTTCCTTCCTGAGCAGCGCGGTGCACTTGCCGGCGTCGCGCCCTTCCAGCTGCCCGCGCCGCACGGCTTGAAAGACATAGTCGTAGACGGCCCATGCCAACGGGCCTGACACGCCGACGGTGAGATTGGACAGGGAACTGATGAAGCGCAACGAACTCCCCAGGTCCAATTCGCGCTCGTAGTCCGACAGCCACTGCTCGATGGCTTCCTTCGTCTCTGTCGTACCGTCCTGAACCCCGACGTAGTCAGCGGTATACGATCGCAGCACGGCGTCGCGATCGCGCGTGTCGGAGAATGAAGCCGTGGCCTTGGCCGCCTGCTCCAATCGTTCTAGGACCGACCGTTCCTCCTCCGCGGCCCACGACGAGGCAGGGCCCAGCGCGACGATGAGAAGCGCCGCCAGCCAGATTTTCGTATGGATCATGATCACCGACGATACCCGCCCTGATCCGTGTCTGTCCAGCGAGCGGCCTGCGGTCTGATGATCTTTCGGTGACGAGGGCGCGGGTTAGCGGCTGCACTCGAAACTGGTGTCGCGCGACTGGACGAGACGGATGGACGTGAGCAAGCCGGCGGGAAGGGCGGGGCACACGCGGTTCCAAATTTCCTTGGCGAGCTGATCCCCGGACACGGCCGGCCGGTTCAACAGGCGCGGGAGGGATTGGCGATCGAACGGCGTGACGACCTGCGCGTGGACGACGCGGTCCAAGGCAGCGATGTCGAAGACCATGCCGGTCACCTCGTCGATCGGGCCGTGCACGGTCACAAAACAATCCCAGTCACAGCCTACGTGGCTCTCCACCATGGCATTGAACGAATAGCGGCGCGTCACGCTGGCCGCGTCCAATCCCGTCGCCGCCGTGACGTCGGCATAGAGGTCTTCGTCCTCGTACAAGCGGATGGCGTGGAGCGTGCCGATGTCCGGCTGCCGGTCGAGCTTCTGCCACAGCACTCGCGCGATATTTTCAGAGGTCGGAATCCGGTCCTTGAAGTACGGCATGTCAAGATTGAAATTCTTATGGTCGAATTCTTCGATGACTCCGAGCAGCACCCGCTTGAGGTCGAACAGGTTGATCACCATGCCCGTCTGCTCGTCCACCTCTCCCGAGACCGTCACCTCCAACAGGTAGTTGTGGCCGTGGGCCGGCGGGTTGTAGCAGGCGCCGAACACCGCCCGGTTCTTCGCCTCGTCCCATTCAGGCTTGATGTAGCGATGGGCCGCCGCGAATTCGATACGTTTGGTGAGGAGCACTGACGGCATACGGCTCGCCCTTCACTGGTCCACGCGCACGCGACGTCGGATCGTCGCACGTGAACATGCGGTGGTGGTCATGGTTCTCTGAGGTCCGCCAGCCATTCTTCTCTCATGCTGCCGGGGACGACGGCCTCGGCATGATAGTCCCCGTGATGCACCTCGAGCGTGACGGCCTGCCGCAGATCGGCAAACACGTCACGCATTCGCCTGCTCGGGGCGAACCGGACGAAATGCACGGCGCTGATCTTCGTTTCATGGCTGTGCCCGCTCTCGAAGGCTGCGTAGGCCCGCTCGCCGCCTGCGACAATCGCCACGGTCTTGCCACGGTCCAACCCCATGAACGCATCCAGCAGCTCTTTTATCTTCGCTTCCTCGGTGATCTCGATCAAGAGGGTCGCGCTGAGCTCGCCGGGCGACGGCAGGAGCTCGTTGTACACGTCCAGCTCCTCCTGCAGCTTTGCGGGATCGACGATGTGCTCCGCCCGCGCCATCTCCTGGATCTGGAACTGCAACGTGTCCCGGTTTTCGAAGATCAGCGTGACGAAGGGGCCCACCGAAATGCGGCGCCGCTGCTTGAGCGCGATGATACGGGCCCGGAAGGCGTCACGCTGCCGGTCGTAGTCGGCGTAGGGGATCAGGTCGTCCCGCGTCAGCCGCCTCATGCCGGCAATCCATAGGCGTCCCGGACGATTTGGATGGGGTGGCGCGTGGCGCGTCCCCCGACATGCGCGGCGGCCCCAGCCTGATCCAACTGCAAGGCCGCCAACGGGCAATCCGACGCGATCGTGTCGGCCGGCACCCGCTCGATGGCCCGCACCGCTTTGCCGGCGATCTTCATCGAGAGCGGAAAGAATTCCGTCTTCGCCGACCATGATCCGTCGTGTCCGGAACACTGTTCGATGACCTCGACCTGGGCGCCCGCCGTCTCCAGCAGTTCCTTCGCCTTGAACCCCATGTTCTGATCGCGCAGATGGCAGGGGATGTGATACGCCACCCGGCCCGGCGCCTGGACGAAGTCCATCGCCAGCTGTCCCTCTTTCTTCAACATCATTAGGTACTCGCAGATGTCGAACGTCCGGTCCGCCACCATCTTCGTCTGGGGATCCGGAGCCAATTCCGGATACTCGCGCTTCAGCATCAGGCTGCAGCTGGCCACCGGCACCACGATGTCGTATCCCTGCTCGACCCATGGACGCAGCACCGCCACGTTGGCGGCCGCCGCCGCTTGCATGGATCGGGTATCGCCCAGATCCACATGCGGCATCCCGCAGCAGCGGTGATCCGGGACGATCACCGCCACCCCGCTTTTTTCGAGGACCTGCACCGCGGCCTTCCCAATGTCGGTCGCCTGGTAGTTCACCAGACACCCGGAGAAGAGCGCCACCTTGCGGCCCGCCGCCGGCCGCCCGGCCGGCTTGGCGCGCCGGCTGAACCACCGGGGAAAGGTCTCCTTGGCGAAATGGAGGACCCGCCGATCACGGTGCACACCCACGATGGCCTCGATGAGACGCCGGAGCGGTTTGCTGCTGAGCAGCCAATTCGTCAGCGGCGCGGTGAGGCTCCCCAGCGTGCCGATCACATCCGTGCGCACTAGCACGCGATCGCGCCAGCGGACGCCCCGCTCCTGCGCAAGGCGCCGTTTCCACAGGAGCATGAGGCGGGGAAAATCGAGCGCGTATTGGTGCGGCGGCGTGTAGGGACAGTGGTTGTAGCACAGTTTACAGTAGTAGCACTCGTCGACGACCTGATGATGATCGGCCGGCTTCAATTTGTGGACGTGACCTTCGTGGTGGTCTATGCGGTCCAAGAGCGTATTGAACGACGGACAGAGATTGAAACACCGGCGGCACCCGTCGCAAATCTCGTAAATGCGCTGGGTGTCTTTCTCCAACTGGACCGGATTGATGGGGTCGACGAGGCTCAGGATTTTCATGGAGCGACAGGGTAGGAGCGTGCAGGCCTTCAGCCGTCAGCCCCTAGCCGGCGGAGAGGTCCGAGGCTGAAGGCTGACGGCGAGCCCGCCGGATGCTACTGCTTCAGGGTATCCAATCCCTTTTGGAACCGGTTGGCGTGGGACCGTTCGGCCTTGGCCAGCGTCTCGAACCACTCCGCTAGCTCGGCGAACCCTTCCTCGCGCGCGGTCTTCGCCATGCCCGGGTACATCTGGGTATACTCGTAGGTCTCCCCTTCGATGGCCGACTTCAGGTTGGCCTCGGTATTGCCGATCGGCACGCCGGTCGCCGGATCGCCGACTTCCTTCAAGAAATCCAGATGGCCGAAGGCATGGCCGGTCTCGGCCTCGGAGGTATCCCGGAACAGCCCCCCGATATCCGGATAGCCTTCAATGTCCGCGCGGCGAGCGAAGTACAGATACCGGCGGTTGGCTTGCGATTCACCGGCGAAGGCATGTTTGAGATTTTCGTGGCTTTTCGTTCCCTGCAGACTCTTCCCCATGACCCCTCCTCCTTTATAGATCCATCGATCGATGATGTCCGTACCGTTTCCGGCGGACACAGGGATAACATAGCCATCGTCATGGGATCAACGGCTGGGCGTCAACCTGAGGGAAGCTTACCGTGCCTCGTCCGATCCCGCGGAACGGGGGTCGACGATATTTGGCCGGTCCGGGTACAATCGCCCTAACCGGTCGATCAGAGGCTGGGCTGCTGGCGTGCTCTCGTGCGTCGGCGGGCTGACGGGATGGTCCCAGACGAGCGTCGTGATGCCCGCCTCCGCCAGCATGGAGCGGATCGTCGCCGCACAAGCTTCCACGGTCAATTCCGTTCCCTGCCGGAGGTCCAGCACCCGCTTCTGAGGGTCTGCGGGCGGAGGATCGGTGTGGAGCAGCGCCCAGCACCGGTCGAAGATCGCGCGGCGCAGGTCCGGTGCGGCATTGATGGTTTCCAGATTGGCCGTGCACAGGGCGGTGATGAACAGGACGAACTGCAGATCCGGCATGCCGGGATTCCGGACATCGAGTGATTGCATGACGGTCATTATCGGCCCGAGGTCTGGGCGAGTCAATGGAACCGCCCGCTCCGGGCGTGCCGCAGCGCAAGGAAAGGATGGCAGGACACCATGGTGACGATCGTGCTGACGGGGCAACTTCAGACGGCCGACGGGGAGCGGGACCTCGCCTGCGAGATCCAGGAACCCCTCTCCGTTCGCCAGTTGATTCAGCGGCAGGGCTTCCAGCTCCGGCATTTGTTGCAGCTCTTGCGGGAAAAGAAGGTGTTGGTGACGATCAACAAACGGATCGCCAGCGAGGACTCGCTCGTCCAGGACGGAGACGCCATCCGCCTGGTCGGTCACGACGGGATGGGAGGCAGCGGGCTCGGGCCGTCGCACGCCTAGCGCCCTGTGCCCCAAAAGGCACCGGGCCGGGGTCCCTGGGACCCCGGCCCGGTGCGTTCTCCTTAGGCTGGCAGCGGATGGGGCCGATCAGGCCTCATGGCGCCGCCGGGTGGAGGACAGAACCCTCACATTACTTCTTGGTTCCGAGGATTGCGTCCTTCGCCACCTTGGCCACGCGGAACTTGACCACGCGCTTGGCCGGAATCTTGATCTCTTCGCCGGTCTGCGGATTGCGGCCGATGCGGGCCTTCCGGTTGGCGAGCTTCAGCTTGCCGATGCCCGGCACCGTGAACACGTTCTTCGCCTCGCGATAGGCCAGGGCGGCAAGGTCGTCGAGAATCTGGACGGCTCCCTTCTTCGTGATCCCGGCCTTCTGGGCCAGATGCTCCGCAATCTGCGACTTGGTCATTGACTTAGCCATTCCGAAACCTCCTTGGATGTAAGGGATGATGGAACCGAACACTCCGTGTGATTCGCCCGTCTTGACCGGCCCGGACTCAGACGCGAGGTCGTGGTACGTTCATGACTGCGCACTCGGCGAAAACCCGCGAGAGTGTAGCCAAGAGGTTTAGAGGTGTCAACGAGAAAAACGCAGGCCTGGCGTGGGGAAATGCCTACAGGGCCTCTTGCAGATCCGAATCATCGGGCGGTACAGTAGCCCCATTCGTCACGATATTCCAAGCACGTTCGACTGAAAGGAAGGGCATGGGAAAGGAACTACCGATTCTCCCGTCCGGCGGTGGAGAGTCTACCGCCGAGCAGCCGGAAGCCTTTGTCTATTCACGAGTCTTCTGCCAAAAGGAGAATTCCCCTCCCCTCCGTTTGCTGATCGACTTTTTGAAGGCCCGGGGACAGAATCCGGTATTACCCTCAAATATAGATGATGCGGCCCTGGACGAATGGGCCTGGGTCCAAGTCGCTCTGGGCTATGCTCGCGACCGCAAACCCATTCAACTGTTTTGCGTCCGGGACCGGGGCAGCTACAAAGACGTCTACGACCAGGAGAAGGCGCAGTTTCTCGATCTTCTGATGGCCTACGATGACATCGAAGCGCAGCTGGTCCGGGAGTACGTCACGCGCGCGCGCTTCATCTTGACGACGCGCTTCCTGGAAAAAGAAATGACTGACGAGGGGTACGATTTCAACGGCTGGATTCTGGAGTTCTATCAGGAGCAGTGCAACGGCATCGTGCAGATCGACAACCAAGGATTCTATTCGCCGAAGGGCGAGCTGATCGTCGACATGTCCGTGGCCGTCGAAGAGTAGGCGTGCCCACTCCCCTCCCGTCTCTGTCGCCCCTCTTTCGCCACACCGCCGACTGGTTCGATCACGCCCGCGCCGCCCTGCTGGGAGCGGTTCCCTGCGAAGAAGGGTGCCATCGATGCTGCATCGGCGTCTTTCCGGTGACGCTCCTTGATCGCGGCGCCATCCAGGCCGGACTGACCGCGCTCCCTGACAGCCAGCGGCAACGCATCACGCAGACGGCCCAGGAACAGGTGGCCAGCTTGACTAGCGCCGCTCCTCGTCTCGGCGACAATCCCTGGATCGACGAATGGGCTGATAACGAGGTCGATCGCCTCGTGGACCAGTTTCGGGACCTGCGTTGTCCCGCCTTGCTGGACAACGGGCGCTGCGCGATATACGAGTCCCGGCCGCTCGTCTGCCGCTCCATGGGCATTCCGACCGACGACGGGCAGACCGTCCAGGGGGCCTGCGACGTTCAGTGCTTCGTGCCGATCGCGCGGTTGTCCACATCGCTCCGCCAGCAGGAAGATGTTCTCGCGAGCCAGGAAGCAGCGGAGCTGGCGGCGGAGCGCCGGCGCACAGGGGCGGGCGGCGACGAGTGCCTGCTGCCGTTTGCCTTTGTCGACCTCGACGACGCCACCGGTGCCTAGACAGCAGCGGCGGCCCTATGCTAAGGTGACTTCCCTTGCTTGCAGGAGGCGCCTGTAGCTCAGCTGGATAGAGCATCAGCCTCCGGAGCTGAGGGCCACAGGTTCAAATCCTGTCAGGCGCACCATCAAGCAGGCAGGCTTCAGTAGAGACCGCTATCCCGACATACCGACCTAGGTGGGCCGTTAGCTCAGTTGGTAGAGCAGCTGACTCTTAATCAGCGGGCCGTAGGTTCGACCCCTACACGGCCCACCAATCCCATCAATTAGAGTTCCCTTTCATCGCGCCCGAATACGAATGCGTACGGCGAAGGCGCCCGGCTGCGTACAATGTGCAGATCCGACGCGCATTCCAGGACCTCCAGGCCAAGTCGAAGCGGCGATGCTGGTTTATTCAGATGGAACGCTTTGCAACGGTTAGAATGGATGGCTGTTCGCGGCAGGATTCTGTTACGGCCTATAGCGCCTGCTAGAGGAAGGGGGAAATTGTCGGCTGGGAGTGTAGCCAAACAACTGTTCCGGGGTGTTGGTGATATCCAGTTCGCTCCGGCGACGCTTCCGTTCTTCACGCTCGCGCCGCTCGCGCGCCTCTTCTGCTTTGCGCTCGAGGTACCTCAGCGTGCTGTCTAGACTCGTTCTGCCCCATGCCTCCTGACTAAAACTGTCCAACCCCAACCCTCCCGGAAGAGAGTAGTCATTCATCTCGTTCGTCCCCATCTGGGAGAACGCCGGTGGGGTAAGGAGAGTGAAGGACAGAAACAGAGAAAAGGCCAAGACCCGGAGTGCAGCCATGTGTCGCCTTTCCTTTTTTGGCGGCCACCGGAAGAGTGATCGGGTTGGCGACTTCTGTACACCAGTGATGTCCCCAGTCCTGCCGCTCGTAGTAGTCGCCGCCTCCTCCCATTGCACGAAATCCATAGCCTCAGTTCTGTTCTTTATCGCTACATCATTTAAGTCCCCGCTGTCGCAGATTCCCCCAGCCGTGAACCCCGGCTTGCAGATCCATCGTAAACCTTTGTTTCCATAGCGCCCCACACTCGAAGGGCGGGTCCTCGGGATGGCACCGCGCTTGCTGCTCAACCGTGGGCATGCCACGCTCTCTTCTCGTTCTCTTGTGTCTTACCAGCAGTGGACGTACCGGCTCGTTTGACGATTGGCAGGGACGGACGCATTCCCCCACACTCCTCCACCCCCCTGAATCCGAAGGAACCAGCGCACTGAAGTCAGGCTTTTAAGCGTCGGAGGTGATTCATGCGCGCACACACGACTCGACGGGATTTGCTGAAAATGGCTGGCGTGGGGTTAGCCGGTGCATTTGCAGTTGACGCCGCATCAGCCGCTCAGGTTCGCGACAAAGAACAGGATCAGCCAAGCGCGACACGCCTGTTTCCCAAAGGGTTCTATTGGGGCACCGCGACGTCGGCCTACCAGATCGAAGGCGCGTGGAACGAGGACGGCAAGGGCCCGTCCATTTGGGACACGTTTGCGCACACGCCGGGCAAAATACAGAACGGCGACACGGGCGATGTCGCCAATGACCACTACCACCGCTACAAGGAAGACGTGGCGCTGATGAAGGGGCTGGGCGCGACCGCCTACCGGTTCTCAGTCTCTTGGCCTCGGATCTTTCCTGAGGGGGTTGGGAAGCCGAATCCGAAGGGCGTCGACTTCTACAAGCGTCTCACCGACGAGCTCCGAGCGGCTGGCATCGAGCCGTTTGCGACGCTCTATCATTGGGACCTTCCACAGGCGTTGCAGGACAAGTATGGCGGCTGGCGGTCGAAGGACACCGCGAACGCCTTTGCCGACTATGCCGGCTACGTCGCGGAGCAGCTTGGCGACCGCGTTCGGCACTACTTTACGCTGAACGAGTTCCGTTCGTTCACCGACTACGGCCACCAAGGCATGAAGGTCGACATT
Organism: Nitrospiraceae bacterium; assembly: GCA_040255845.1. GTDB lineage: Bacteria > Nitrospirota > Nitrospiria > Nitrospirales > Nitrospiraceae > Nitrospira_D. Next base: position 35,597 of record JBDZVU010000022.1, read on the forward strand.
GGTGGCGGCAAAACCTTTCAGGTGCTGATCGCACCGGGTCTCTCGCTCTCGAACGGCGCGCTGAACCAGGTGCGGCATCACGCGGTGTTGGCCCATGGGCTGGCCGTCCAGGCGATCCGCGCCGGTGGAAGGACCGGGACCAAGGTCGGCTTCGCGGAAAACGCCCAAGTCGCGGTTCCGATCGCGGACTCGCCCGCGCACGTCACAGCGGCCGAAACAGCGACCCGAGAGTTCAATGCCCCGTTCCTGACGGTCATGCTGGAGGGCCGCTACACCGAGACTTATCTCCAGAACGCCGGTCAGGACGCACCCAAGTTTACGCAGGAGGAGTTGAAGACGATCGCCTCGCCACTCGACTTCGTCGGGATCAATGTCTATCGGCCGACCCAGTACGTCGAGCCGTTGGAGAATCGGCAGGGTTATCGCGTGATCCCGATCAGCGCCTCGCATCCGAAGATGAAGTCAGGCTGGCACATCTTCGACCCGGAGGTCCTGTATTGGGGGCCGCGCCAGGTCCAATCCATCTGGGGCGCGAAGTCCATCTTCATCACAGAGAGCGGTTGTGCGGCGGATGATGTGGTGGCAGACGATGGACGTGTCTATGACACCGATCGCGTGATGTTCCTCCGCGCCATGCTCAGCCAGCTTCAGCGGGCGACCGCCGACGGCGTGCCGGTCCACGGCTACTTCTACTGGAGCTCACAGGACAACTTGGAGTGGAACGCTGGGTTCGGCAACCGTTTCGGCCTGGTCTACGTCGACTTCAAGACGCAGAAGCGCACCCCGAAGCTGAGCGCGCAGTGGTTCCGCGAAACGGCGCGGCGGAATGCCGTCGTGTAAGGACGGACACACACATGCGGCATCGAGCAAGTACGCTGGGCCTCTCTCTGCTGCCGTTGCTTGTCCTTTTATCCGGATGCGAATACGTCAGACCGACGCTCAATGCGCCGCTCGAACGATGGGATCCTGCGGCTGGCTATCGGTGGAGCAATTTGATGCCGCCCGAGGAGGGTAACTCCGACAGCCTCTTCATCATGGCCTCGTTCTCGGGCGGAGGCACGAGAGCTTCCACGTTGGCGTTCGGCGCGTTGCGCGAAATGGCCCGCCAGCGCATCACATGGGAGGGCCAGCAGAAGCGCCTCCTGGATGAGCTCGATCACATCAACGCCCTTTCAGGAGGGACCTTTACCGGCGGCTACTATGCCCTCTTTGGCGATCGGATTTTTCACGACTTTGAATACCGGTTCCTGCGGAAGGACTGGGAAAGCGAGATCAAGTCCCGCATCTTGAGATCGCCGAGCAACTGGTTTCGGTTGTGGTCACCCTACTACGGACGCGCACATATCATGTCCGATCTCCTCGACGAGGCGCTGTTCGAGGGGAAAACCTATGGCGACCTGGTCCAGCAGCGAGCCAGACCGAGCCTCATCATCCACGCCTCGGACATGGCGACGCTGTCTCGATTTGAATTCAGCCAGGCGCAGTTTGATCTGTTCTGCTCGGACCTGAACCAGCTCCCCATCGCCAGGGCGTCCGCCGCATCCGCCGCGCTGCCGCTGGTGCTCAGTCCCATTACCCTCAAGAGCTATGCCGGGGAATGCGGATACCAACCTCCCGAGTGGTTGTTGACCGCGAGCAGGTCCGACAAACAGGCCCCGCGCCAACGGGCCAAAGAAATGCTGTCCTATTTGGACAGGGAAAAGCGGCCCTATATCCATCTCCTAGATGGCGGGCTCTCCGATAACGTGGCGTTGAGGGGATTGATAGAAGCGACGATCGTGCGGGGCGGGATTCACAATCTGGCGAGGGGTTCAGGGGTGGGCAAAATCAAGAAGCTCGTCATCATTTCGGTCAATGCCGAGACGAGCCCGGATGTGAACGACTACCGCAGCGATGAAGTGCCTGTGTTCTCGCGCACGTTGGGTGCCCTAGTCGACATCCCCATCAACCGCTATTCGATGGATACCCTGCTGCTGCTGCGCTTTGCCGTCGACAAATGGCGCGAGGACCTCCGCGCCAATCCGCCCCAGAAAGACAGCGCGTTTGAGCCGGATGCGGACATTTACTTCATTGACGTGAGCTTCAGCGCCATCACGGACGTCGTGGAGCAGGAATACCTCATGAGAATCCCTACGACTCTCTATTTGACGGATGAGCAGATCGACCGATTGCTGCTCGCTGCGTCCCGCCTGATGCGCAACGATCCGGAGTTCCAACGCCTGCTGGCCGATTTGCAGGCGAAATAGGCGTCTCTTCCGCGATCAGGCGTTCAATTCTCTCCCTCGCTGTAGGGTCCGAGTGACAGGCGGGGCCAGGCGGCGCGCGACGCCGTCCCAAAACAGGCCCCCACCGTCTGAATCGTATCGGCATCACATCTGCATCGGGCGACCTTGCCTCTGCACTTACCGAGGAGGGTCGGCTTCGATGGTGGCCCGGCAAGATCCCAGATTTCCCGCACTGTTTGCCGGCACCATGGTCTATCGCAACTGGCCCCACGCCATCACGCAGTCCGTGGATCTGTCGCGCCGCGGTTGCCGCTTGAAAAGCAGCACTGCCGCCGTGGAGCCGGGGGCGAAAGTCGATCTCCTCCTCTATATGCCGGACGACGACGTTCCGCTCCTCATCCGCCGAGCCACGGTCCGCTGGTCCAGCAGCCATGGGATCGGCCTGGAGTTCCAGCCCCTGCCCACGCCCCACCAAGCACGGCTCGACCGCGTTCTCCGCCAATTGGAGATCGCGGCGAACAACTAGCCCCACCCCTCGGCGCGTTCATTTCTTTCCCTTCCTGTAGGGATTCCGCCTCACGACGTTGTTTCACGATAGATGCAGTGAATCTTCCTCTCTCTCACGCAACGGCGAAGCGATTTCCCTGCAACACCTTTCACCATCACGACGCGGTCGAGATTTGTTATGATGTGACAGCCACTTCGGGTGCTCGATCGGTGGCATTGCCTTTGCTCAGTTGGAATCCTATGAAAGTCATCTGCGCCTGGTGCGAACAAGAAGGAAAAGAGACGCTCCTTGGAGAGCCGGAGCTCTACGACGGCCC
>JBDZVU010000107.1:0-9065 GCA_040255845.1 Nitrospiraceae bacterium
CCTCGCACGGCATTACTTGGGATTGATCGCCACGAACAAGCTGTCCCCTTGCCGGTTCACCAGCAAGACAGCCAACTCATCCTTCTTAATTTTGCTGGCGGCCTTCTGATAGTCCTCCAGGTTCTTCACCGGTTCGTGATTCACTTCCTGGATGACGTCTCCCCGCTGCAGGCCGGCCGCTTCCGCCTGTCCACCCGGCTCGACGGACGTAATCACGACGCCGGTCGTCTTGGCGGAGATATTGAGCTGGCTCATCATGGCATTGTCCAAGGTCTGCACACGAAGGGAAGCCAGCACGTTGTCCGGCGGCTTGATCGTCTCCTGCTCCTTGGGCGGCGCCGGTTCCTTGCGCGCGAGCATCTCATCCGACGGCCGTTCCGCCACTTTCACGGCGATGATCTGTTCCTTGCCGTCGCGCAACACCTTGACCTGCGCGTCCTTTCCGACGACGGTGCGGGCCACGAGATTACGCAGCTGGCTGACGCTTTGTACTTCCTTGCCGTTGAACGCCACCACGACATCGCCGCGCTTGATGCCCGCGGCGTGCGACGGCCCGTTCTCATTGACGTCGCTGATCAGGACGCCTTTTCGCTGTTCGGGCAGCTTGAACGACTTGGCGAGCGCCGGCGTGATCTCCTGAATGGCCACTCCCATCCAGCCGCGCACCACCTTGCCGGTCTTTTGCAGGCTGTCCACGATGTCGAGCGCGATGCTGCTCGGAATGGCGAATCCGATGCCTTCCGATCCGCCGGTGCGCGAGAAGATGGCGGTATTGATGCCGATCAACTCGCCGTTCATGTTGACGAGAGCGCCGCCCGAATTGCCTGGATTGATGGCGGCGTCCGTCTGGATGAAGTCTTCATAGTCGGCAATGCCGACATTGCCGCGGCCCAGCGCGCTGATGATCCCGAGCGTGACGGTGGAACTCAGTCCGAACGGGCTGCCGACCGCCAAGACCAAGTCGCCGACTTGGAGTTTCTCGTATTCGGCCCATTTGAGCGAGGGCAGGTCTTTCGCATCGATCTTGATCACTGCCAGGTCCGTCTTCGGATCCGTCCCGACCACCTTGGCGGAAAATTCACGCCGGTCGCTCAGCGTCACGGTGATCTGCGTGGCACCTTCGACCACGTGATTGTTGGTGACGATGTACCCGCTTGGATCCAGAATCACTCCGGAACCGGCACTTTGATCAGGACGGCCGTGCGGGCCGGGAGGTCCGGGAGGCATGGGGGGCGGAGTCGGCAGTTCACCGCCCGGCTCTTCGCCGCCCGGCGGGCCTCCGGGAGGTCCAAAGGGACCCGGAGGAAGCCCACGACGCCGTCCGGTCTCTCCGCCGCCGGTCACGGCGATATTGACCACCGCCGGCATCACTTTCTTCACGATCTCTGAAAACCCTTGGGCCACAAGCGTCGGCGGCACTCCGGCGGCAGAGGCGATCGATTTTCCCCCGCAGGCCATGACGAGGGAGGCCGCCAATACCAAGGCGCCTCCGATGAGTGTGGTCGTCTGAAGACTCCGGTTCACCATGACTGCGTTCCTCCACGAGATAGTGTTGAGTATCGCGCAACAACTCGAGGATCCATCTGATCCCCACACTCCGTGAGCGCCGATCGGCCGCGCCCTCCGGGAAGAAGAGCCCATTTTACACTAATCTTTCCTTGGCCTTCAAAGAGGAAAAGTCCCTCAGCGTCAGGCGGATGAGGAGGCGGGGAGCCGCGCCGGTCAGCCGCTGCCCCGTCGCGCGGCGGCGTCTCTCTCCAGTTCTCCTATCCAATCGTGTTGCAGCCGCGAGGTGAGCCGTTTGGCCGCCTGGTCGAACGACACCACCCGAAGCGTGTACGGCGCGCCTTCATAGGTCGGCGGCCAGATGGGGCGGTTGGGGTCCTGCGGCCGCAGGTAGATGACGGGGTACCACTGATTGATGCCCGGGGCCGTCGGGTAGTCCAAGGTGGCCCATCCCCGACCTTCGGCGCGCGCCAGCACGGTGCCGTTTTGGGCGTCAAGCAGTGCAAACTCCACAAGCGACCAATTGTCCCGCCGTAGGCCGGGCTGGGCGTGCGTGGTCCAGCCCAGAAACAACGTGACCGGATACTCCTGCTCGGTGCTGGAGAGGACGACGACGGCCAAGTACTCCACTCCATGCTGTTGGGCCAACTCCGACCAACGTGATTGATTGCCGGCGAACGACCGGCCGTCCTCGACCGGAACGACCGTCTTGATGGAGACGGGCAGCGCACGGCTGATCTCTTGCTTGAGCTCCTCTCCGAGCTTGGTGAAGGCTTCATCAGGCAGATTCGGCGAAGCGTCGGGCGCCAAAGTATCGGAGATCAGCACGAGGGCGGCTTCGAGGGGCCGAGGATGGTTCAGCAGCACAGATTCATCCGCCACTGGTTCGGTTGGCACGTAGTCAGCGATGCGACTGGGCGGGACTGACGCACACGCCCAGCACAGAAACGAGACGGTCAGGAGCGACACGCCCTTGAGCAGCGGCAGCATGCAGGCACCTCCCCGTTCCATCAGTTTATGCACCAGTGGCGCCACCTGGTATACGTTCACTCCCGGCAAGCGGATCTGTCAAGGCGGCGGGCCTCCGTCGCTGCTCTCGTGGCTTGCAATGACGCCGGGAATCCCTGTACTGTTAGCCGCCTTTCCCACTCGCGCAAGGGAGGATCCGGTGAGGCTCGAACGTCCCCCCGTCTCCCCCGACCTGTCGGTCGTGATTCCAGCCCATAATGAAGCAGCCCGTATCCTGCCGCACCTGCGGTCCGTCGCCGAGTTTTTGACCCTCCGGCAGCGGCCGTTTGAAATCATCGTCGTGGACGATGGGAGTACCGATCAGACGGCGTCCCTGGTGTCGGGTTTCGGCCGTACCGTTCCCGGTCTGCGCCTGATCCGTCTGCCCGTCTGCAGCGGCAAAGGCGCGGCGGTTCGGCACGGCATGCAGGCGGCCCTCGGTCTGCGGCGGCTCTTCACCGATGCGGACGGTGCGACACCCATCGACGAGCTTCCACGTCTCGAGAGGGCTCTCGACGCCGGTGCGCAGATCGCCATCGGCTCGCGCAGCCTGGCATCGCGGCGCCGGGATTTCACCGTCCGCGCCCGCTGGCACCGCAGCGTCCTGGGAGGATGTTTCAACGCCATGGTGCGGATGGGCGGGATCCGCGGCATCGCAGACACCCAGTGTGGATTCAAGTTGTTTGACCAGTCGGTGGCGCAGGATCTCTTTTCAGTCTCATGCGTCAACGGCTATGGATTCGATCTCGAACTCCTGTACGTAGCGCAACGCCGCGGCTATCGGATCGCCGAGGTGCCGGTCAACTGGGCCGACCAACCGGGCTCGAAAGTGCGCGTCGTGCGCGACGGCATCGGCATGCTGCGGGAGTTGACGGCGATCCGCCGCAACGCGGAGAACGGGCGGTATGCCATACCCGCTCAGGCTTCGTCCCTCGCGCCGCTGATGCCCACCTCCGCCGTTACGGAATAGCGAGCGCCTTCGTCGTTCGGGCGTAGATCACCACTTTTTCATCTTCGTATTCCTTGTGCCAGGCAGAGTCCAGGGCCAACACCCGGGCCAGTGCACTGGCCCGCTTCACGAGCGACCAATCGATCCGATACTTGTCCAACACCTCGACGCGGGGTGGGTCGGATTCCAGAATATCGACATAGTCCTTGAACACCCATCGTTCGCCAATGCGCCAGGCCGGCATCCGGCCGTCGATAAAGACCTTCTCGCCGGGCAGCCACCAGAGCAGAAAGCCGCCGTATTGATAGTCGTGCACCATCCGGGCTCCGAGCCGCTCGCGATGCGCGTTCACCCATTCGACGGCCTCGATCGGGTACGTGGTGTCCCGAAAGGCGACCGCCGGCGCTACCCCGAATCGCCAGACGCGGATCAGATGATCCGGACCGAGATAGAGAAGGAAGATGCCAAGGGCCAGGGTCGCGGCGCGAAGCCACTGCGCGCCGGAGACGGCGGAGACGACCCGGTGGCGCGTGAATCGAACGAGTCCTTCGCCAAGCAGATCGGCCAGGAGCGGTAGGCTGACGATCAGGAAGAGGGGAATATTCCGCAGGTGGCGGCAGGCGAGCAACAGAAACACCGCCCACACGCCCCATTGCACCGGCTCGATGCGGCGATACCAAGCCAGCATCGCGCACGCCAACCCGGCGAGGTACACCAGAAACATGCGGCCCGCCAGGCTCTCCGGTGAGACCGGGTGCCATTCCCTCAGCACGTCGAGCATGAACCGGTCGGACAGCGACTCGGCGATCTCCTTATGCAAGCCGATACCATACGGATTCACGAGGGTGAGCGCCGCACCGGCACCGGTCGCCAAGAGAAGACGCCACTGAGTTTCGGCCGGCAACACCGGCCCTTGAACCCGCTTCGGCAGTACGAGCGTCACCGCCCAGCACAATCCGACGACCAGGAGCAGGTAGAACAATCCCGCGGTGAAGCCTCCATGCAAGTTGCCCCATAATAAGAACAGCGGCGGCACGCCCCACAGCAGTGCCGGGTCACCGGCTTCCAGCCGGCGCACGAGAGCCATCAGCAGGGCCAGGCCCAGCCAGGTCACCGTTTGCGTCCGGGCGCCGAGAAAAGGCAACGCGACCCACAGCGACAGGGCACAGGCGGACAGGCGCACCGAGAGAGGCTGCTTTTTGCCTACAGCGAGCAGCCAGGCAGCCGCCGTCAGGACGCCGAATAGAAGCATGACGGCCAAGGCGCCGCCGGCCGAGTAGGCCGACGCGACAAGCATGTCCGTCAGCCAGGCGTGTTCCACCCAGGGCCAGTCCGGCATGGTATGCGAATAGGGATCCACCGCCGGAACGCGGCCGCCCTGCTTAAGAAAATCCAACCCGGCCCGCAGGTGCCACCCGAAGTCCGGCTCGGTCAACGGCTGAAGCACGAAATTGATGATGATCAGGGCCAGTAGGGCGTTGAATGCGACCGTCGCCCGCCCGAGACGCTCTGAGAGGAATGCCAGGTTTCTCAGCGAGGCCGGCCGTCCCGCACCGGCGACCTCCTCTTTCATGCGGCGCTCCCCGGCCGGGACACCAGCAGGCTGCCCAGGACCAGCCAATCCACCTCGGTCCCGAGAAAGCAACGCACCGCATCCTGCGGCGTACAGACGATCGGCTCCTGCACGTTGAATGACGTGTTCAACAACACCGGTACGGCGGTCAGGCCGTGGGAGGCTTCCAGCAGCCTGCGGAACCGGGAGCGGGGCTCCGCAGCCACGGTCTGCACGCGCGCCGAGCCGTCAACATGGACGACGGCGGGGATCACGCCCTTGGCGGATGGCTGCACCGGAGCGGTGAACGCCATAAAAGGAGATGGCCCGGGGAGATCGAAATAGGCGCCGGCATGCTCTTCCAATACGGACGGTGCAAAGGGCCGGAAAAGTTCCCGCTGTTTCACCTTGGCGTTGATGACTGCGCGGATGTCTTCGCGCCGGGGATCGGCAAGCAGGCTGCGATTGCCCAACGCCCGCGGACCCCATTCCATCCGATCTTGAAACCAGAACACCAATTTGCCGCGGGACAATTCCACGGCCACCTTCCGGCACAACTCCTCGTCGGGCAGCCGCTGTGCGGACAAGCCGGCAGACTCGACTGCCGCCCGGCACTCGGCTTCGGAAAAGGCCGGACCCCAGGAGGCGGTCTGCATCACGGCCCGCTCACGCGGGACACCGAGCCGCACGCTCCGCCACAGCGCCGCGCCGAGCGCCGCACCGGAATCCCCGGCGGCCGGCGGCACGTACACGTCACGGAAGCCCGCCTCGCGCCGCAGTCGGCTGTTGGCCACGCAGTTGTAGGCCACGCCGCCGGCCAGGCACAGATATTCAACCTTCGTGGTGTCCCGCAGGTAACGGGCCATGTGCAGCAGCATTTCTTCGAGGAGGGCTTGTGCGCTGGCCGCGACGTCGCGATGGCGCTGCGTCATCTCCTCCCCGCGGCGTCGGTTGGGGCCGAGCAACTCCAGAAAGCGACGGCTGAAAAGGCCGACCCGGGCGAGGTGAAAATCCAGCAGACGCGTATTGAGCGTAAAGGTGCCTCCAGGGGCCGCGCGCAGGAGTTCGGAACGGAGCAGATCGGCATAGCGCGGCTCTCCATAGGCGGCCAACCCCATGACGATGTATTCGTCCTGGTCCGGCGTGAAGCCCAGATAGGCCGTCATGGCGGCGTAGAACTGACCGAGCGAGTGCGGCAGCGGCGTTCTGCTCAGTACGCGGATGCCCTGCCCGTCGGCCAGTCCCAAGAGCGTCGAGTGAGATTCCGAGGCCCCGTCCACGACCAGCACCGCCGCCCGCCCGAACGGCGAGACGATGAAACTGCTCGCGGCGTGGCACACGTGATGATCGAGGAACACGGGACGCGGGCAAGGCGTCCCGTCAATGCCGCGGGAAAGCCGCCCTCGGAGCGTCGCCAGCTCAGCCCATTCCCCGGCGACCCGTTCCGCCGACCGTCGCCCTTTCACCCGGCACAGTCGCGGTGAGCGCAGCATCGCGGCGAGCGCGAGCCCCGCGCGCCGGCCGATTTGCCAATATTTCCAGGGAACCACGACCTGATCGAGGTCGCACAACCGCAGCCCTTGCGAGGCGAGACAATAGCGAATGGCGTGCACGGGCAGTCCCGAGGCGTGCTTGACCCGGACGAACCGCTCCTCTTCGGCCGCCGCCACGATGCGGCCGTCTTCGACCAGCGCCGCCGCCGCGTCCCGCATGTTGGACAGGCCGAGGATCCGCATCGGCGTGGAGAATAATGGAGCACCGCCCTTGGAGCAAGCAGGATCTGGCCCGTTGCATTCCCCTGAGCTTTCCGGTACGGTGACGCACTCTCCGATGAAACCGCTCGTCCGCGCGATATTCTCGTGGGCCACACCGGATCGGCATAGACTGCAGCCAGGCCTGCGCATGATCCTGTGGGGCGCCGCCGCGCTCGTCATCGGATGCGCGCGCCACCTGGAATTCCCTCCCATGGGCGAGCCGCTGGATCAAACGGCCAAGCTCGAAATTCCGGCTTCCATCAAGAATTTGACCGCCAACTACACCGATTCCTGCGGGCACATGCAGATAGTACCCGTCGGCGCCAAGCTGGAAGAGGCGCTCATCGAGGGCACCTATCGGGCATTCAAGCGCGTGGTGTACGAAGGCGGCGGCAGCAAGGATGCCGTGCCGGATATTTTGCTGCGGGTGGATCTGGTCGATTGGTCGTTCTCGCTGGACAAGGACGCTCTCTACGATCGCGCACCGACGAAATTGCAATTGAATGCGATGGCGCGCGTCTACAGTACGAAAGGCGAACTCCTTCGCGAAACCGAGATCAAGACGTTCCGGCAGGAGCGCCTACGAGTCGAACCGATGCAGAGGAATTGCGACTTCATCATCGATCCCTTCCTCCAGGACAGCGTCGTGGACTTCGCCTCCAAGGTCGTGGTCGATGCCCGGCTCGCAGTAGGCGCAAAGCCGGTGGTCGCCGCGGCCGGTTCAGCGCCGCCCTCAGCTGCCGCCGCGTCCGCAAGTCCGTCCGCCTCAGCCGGTGCCGCTCAGGCCGCGCCCGTCGTGCCGGTTCCCGTTGCGCCAGCCATCGCAGCCGCCTCCGCTACCGCAGCCGCCTCCGCAACCCCTTCGGCGCTCCGCTTCAAAGCCATGGTGCTGGATGAGAACGGCAACCTGATCCTCGAAGGCGGCGAGCGGCTTCGTGTGCGCGTGGACGTGGTCAATACCGGTGTCAATCCGGTCGCCGGTGCCTCGGCCTCGCTGACAGGCACCCCCTCGGTGCTGGAGCAGTTCCCTGCCACGACCTTGACGATCCCCGCGGTGCAGCCGGGAGAGACCAAGTCGCTCGAGTTCGTCGCCACCCTTCCGCCGACCGTGCAGTCGCAAAAAGCCGAGCTTCATGTCGCGATCGCGGAAAGCAACGGCGCGACGGCGGGCCCGTCGCAAACCCTGCTGCTCACCATTCAACCGACGGGCGTCCGATCCGACGACGTCGATCAGATCCCGGCCGCCGTGGCGAATTTTCGGCATCCGCACACCTATCTGCTGTCGATCGGGATCGGATCCTATCGCGATCCCCAAGTGCCGTCGCGCAAGTACGCGTCCCTCGACGCCGAAATGGTGGCCACCTACTTCCAAACCTTAGGCGGCGTCCCGGCTTCGAACGTCCGGCTGCTGCAGGATTGGAAAGCGCTGCGTCCGGACATCGACGAAGCGCTCCTGGACTGGCTGCCGCCGCACATGACGAAGGATTCCGTCGTGATCGTCTATTTCGCCGGCCAAGCCGCCGTCACACCCGCCGGTGACGTGCTGCTGGTGCCCTACGAAGGCACCCCGGCCTCGGCCTCGCGACTATATCCGCTGAAGGATCTCGAGTCGGCGTTGGCGCGTCTGAAAGCCAAGCACACGCTCCTGTTGTTCGACGGCATGGTGTCGCGCCTGCCGGGCGCGACGAACACGAAGCAGGCCGGATCGCCGCGATGGGATGCCTCGGGCGGGACGACGCTGCGGATCATCGGCACTGACGGCTATACGAAAGCCGTGGAGGATGACAAGCACCGGCATGGACTCTTTACCTATTATCTCCTGCGGGCGCTGCGGGGAGAGGCCGACACCAATCGCGACGGCGAAGTGACCCTCGGCGAAACCATCGCCTATGTCAGCCAGAAAGTGGCCTGGGCGTCAAAGGCCCAGTTCAACGCGGAGCAGCGCCCCCGCGTCTGGCCGGCCCTGAAAGCCGGCGACAAATCCACCTCGCTCGTCCTCACCAAACTGCCTACGATCAGCGGATCAGACAGCCAATAGAGCGGCGCGATCCGAGCAGCCTTGTTTTCTGTCGTTCTTATCAGTGCCAGTTCGCCGCGAGCACAGCCTGAACTTCCTGGGGGCGCTGCTCAATCCCCTGCTCCCAGGACAATCCGGCCTGCTGTGAAAATCCGGCCATGGCTTGGATCAATTGCTCCACCTGGCTGTTGAGGAGCACCTCTCCGTTGTCCGCTTGGTCTGCATCGCGTTGGCAGGGAAGAACTTACCACGTAAGGATAATAAGCTAAACCTCAGAAT
>JBDZVU010000108.1:0-8770 GCA_040255845.1 Nitrospiraceae bacterium
CGAGCACGCCGGGATTCCCTCACGCCGCCTTCGTGCCTTGTGTGCACATATAGTCCACGCCCTGGCGCAACGCGCGGCGCCACTCCGCCTCGATGACCGGCGTGCAGTCCTTGTCGCACTCCTTCACCGCTTTCATCAGGCTGTCGATCCAAAATTCATAGAGAGCCGGATTGATATTCAGGTGCTTGGGACCGTGGCTGTCCGCCAGACGCGTCATGGCCATGGTGCCGGTTGCCTTGCCTTGCAGATACATCAACATGTACGAGATCCCTTGGCGGAGCAAGGCCTTCTGCTTGACGAAATCGGTCTTTGCGAACATGGGCTTGATCGCCGGATTGCTGGCCAGAAAAATATCGTAGAACCGATCGAAGAACGCCGGATTCACGCAACACCGTCCGTAGCTCGCCACCACCGCATCGATATTCATGGGTCCTCCTTGCCTGCTCCGCTAGTCCACGATCTGCAACCAGAAGAGGCGTCTCTGGTTGAAGGTCCCTTCACTCGAAGGCCTTATCGGACCATTGGACCAGAACCTGAGAGTCCAAAAAGTTAGACAGTGGGGACGTTTATTGTCGGATGAGGAATCGGTCTCTTCAGCGCTCTGGCGGGTGGGTCGAACTCCGGCTGGTCTACTTCTTTCTGAGCAGCCACACATTCTCTTTCGCAGGACACTTGCCCTTCAATCCATTGGGCACATCGACGCTCGCGATGAGTTGTGCGTCGAACGTCTCGCCGTAATGCTGCGTGACCTCTTCGTTGCTCACGGAAAAGGGAGGACCGTCCATCACTCGTTGATCGTACTGGTAGCAGATCAGCAATTGCGGCGCCTTGCCGGTGATCTCCATGAGGTGCGCCGCATATCGAGGGCGGATGTCCTCGGGCAGGGCCACCAACGCCGCGCGATCATAGACGGCGTCGACCGGGCCGAGCATCGTTCGAGTCAAGGCGAAGATATCCCCCACATAGATGTCGAGATGCTTGCCGCTCCACTGCTGGACATCGCCCATCGTCGAGATCTCCGGTTGCTCCCCCAATTCCATGAAGAGCTGCTCGATGGCGAGTTGGCTCAGCTCGGCCCCCGCCACCCGATACCCATTAGACAGCAGCCACCCGATGTCCAGGCTCTTGCCGCACAAGGGCATAAAGATCCGGCGGCCTTTGGGCACCGACAGGCGGGAAAAATGCTGGACGAGCAGCGCGTTGGGCTTACTCTCGTGCCAGCCGGTCTCTTTGTTTTTCCACCGTTGGTGCCAGAAGTTGGGATCCATCACGAGATCTTTTACAAGGCTCCTGTGTCGGCATCGTGCCGGCGAACGAAAACAAAGTTCCCGCGCGGATTTTTGGGGTTCTCGAAGCGCTTGTCAAGGGGTCTCGCCGGTGCGACTACGGAGCGGCGAGTGTCGTGCCGTCCGTCGTGACCGGCGGGGGAAGCGAGGCCGCCACCAGCATCAGCTCCCGCTCCACATCGTATTGTCCCTTCTCCCTGGCGATCTCACTGCCATGCAGGGCGCAGGCCCGCGTCATGGCGTCGGGATCGACGGACAACCTGGACGGCAGCGGCGACAACAAGGGCCGAATGGGAGCAGGCCACGCCGAGGAGGGGTACTGGCGGAGTTCCAACGCCTGCCCGATGTACTTGAGCTTTTCCACATCGGCGCGGATTTCTCCCGTGTCGCGGCTCAGGCGGCAATGCTCATAGGTATTCCACATGTCCATGAACCGAGGGTTGTCGACCGGCGGACTCGAAGACAGGCCACAGCCGGCGTCTGAGAGTGCCGCGAGCAGCCCTGCGAGCACGCCGACCATCCATGCGTCTGTCATCCACCTCCACATCAATGAGTGTTGAAAAGCAAGCTCCATACCGATCGTCCTGCGAACCGTCGGCATGATCCGCCGCGGCGCCGCCATGGCAAGGAGGCCGGGATGTGTCATTCCGCACGGGAGCACCTGTGCGGAAACGCGTGGCGCCGGCGTCTCAGCTGTCGGTCTCTCACGAGCCTCACCGGCCGATCACCGACGCGGGAGCGTGTCCTTGCCGCGGGATGAATGGTAGAGTGTGTCGACCGTCTCGGAGCCCCGCATGAAACCCAGAGTGACACGACGCACCGTCGATCTCGCAGGCTATCCGGATCTCGTCGTCATTTACCTCGGCATGCGGGTGAATACGCTGACGGGCTTGAAGACCTTGCTGGGCTTCGGACCTCGCATCGCCCGGGCTGCGGAGGCGCAACCCGATGGGTTGCTCCTGCACGAGCAGATCGTGTGGTCGCTGTTCCCTCCTCACGTCGGGATGCGTCAATACTGGCGCGACTTCGCCTCGCTGGAACGGTGGGCGCGCTCAGAGCCGCACCGGGTGTGGTGGCAGGAGTTCCTCCGAAACTCAGGAGGAACCGGCTTCTGGCACGAAGCCTATTTCATGCGGGGCGGAATGGAAGCGGTTTACGTCGACATGGTCACCGACGCAGGGTTTCTCCGCTTTGCTCCCGTGCACGAGGCGCGCGGCACCATGTTTTCGGCCCGCAGCCGCGCCCGCCAGGCCGGGGAGCCGGCAGTTCCGGATCCGGTCTCAGAAGCGGACCTCTACGGGTAGCGGGCGACCTTCCCGCGCGTTCCGGGTTACTTCTCACGATACAGGTATTTGTCGTACGCCTCTCTCGCCCGCTTGTAGTCCGTGTCGGTCGCATACTTGAGGCGATAGTTGAACCGGCAATTCTGGTCTTTCTCGTATTGATAGACGTCCTGCAAGAACGACACGATCTCCTCGAGATCGGACGTCTGGTCCCCTTTCTTCAGGCTCACTCTCAAATCCGGAGGCACGTCGCCGATCACCGCGATGGACTCGTCCCCGTGCTCGACCGTCGCCTCGATCAGCGTATTGCCGCCTTGCTGGCACATGGCGTAGCCGCGTTTCAAATTGCCGATGGCCACCTGGAAGCTTTCTTTGGTGGTCCCTTTCGCCCCCACCATGTTCTTCACGTCGTCCATGATGAGCCTGATCTCGTCCAATTGCTTTTCCAGGCCGGCGTTCTTCGCCAACGCCTCATCGAGTTTGGCCTGAAGGCCGGCGTCGACGGCCGGTGCCGGCGCGGGCTCCACGACCGGCGGCGGGGGAGGCTCCGCACCCTGCCCACGCCCCTCGACCATATCGACCGCGTACACCATCATCGCCGCAAAGACCAGCAGCACCAGCACCTCGGCCAGCGACAAGCCGAGCACGAACCCCGAACGCCGGTCACTGTCCATGAACCGCCTGCTCCTTCGTCTGGTCCTTCAAGAAGGACCGGACCCCGCGCATGGCCGCTTCGATCGCCTCGCTCGCGTCGAGGCTCGATTGAATGGCTTTTTGCACGCTCCGCAGCCCGTTCTTCACCTCCTCGCCCAACGCATGAGACGAAATCTGCGCCAGCTCCGCTTCCAAGGAGGCCAGGTGCGTCGAGACATTGCCCAACGCCGCGCGCAACAACGGCACGCTCTTGAGCTGGCCCTCGAGCTCGGCCTGGCTGCGCTCCAGGACCGTCGTCACCTTGGCCAGCTGCTGCGTGCTCGCCTGGATCGCGCCGGCCAATTCCTCGGCCGCCTGCCCCACCCGTTTGGCGGCTTCCGACCCGGACAGCGACTCCCCAAGAGAGGCCACCGTGCGCGCCGCGTGGGCCAACGTGTTCTCCAGATGCTGCACGGCCTGCTCCACCTCTCCTCCCCGCTTTCCCAATGAGGCCGTCAGTCTCGCCACTTCGGTCGTCAGCTGGTCGTGGGGCACCTGGACGGCGGCGAGCCGGCCCAGGATCTCCTTGACCGAGGCTTCGAGCCGCTCGTTCACCGTCGTCGTCATGGCCTGCTGCTGCTCGGCGAGCGTGGCCCGCACCTCGCCGAGCGCACGCACGACCTCGTGAAGCGCACCGCTCAACTCCCCTTCCGCCCGCTGTTTGAAGGACAGGATGTCCATGGTGGCGTCGTTGAGCTGCTGAGCGAGCGCGGCGACGCGACTATCAATGGTCTCTTGCGCCACCACCACCCGGTCCGACAGAGTCGCTTGGAATTGGATGACCAGCAGCCGGAGCAGCAGCCCGGAAAACGTCGCGACCAGCGCGTACCCGAACGTGGTGAGCACCGCGTCGGACGTCAGCTTCGGAACCGGCCAGATCATGAAGGTGACGATCAGCGCGAACAGGGCCCAGAGAAAGCCCATGTAGTAGAGCGAATCGGCAAACTGGACGGGGTTTTTCCTTCGCAGGAAGAAGCCATACGCGGCATATGTCAGGAGGAGCCCCACCAGCCCCGCCATCGTGTAGATCTGAGGCCATTGCGCCACCGTGGAGTAGACGAGCGCGATGATCCCCACCACCGTCGCGCAGACCCAGGCCGTGCCCAGCTTGATCCGGTCCGGCAGCGTGGACGGATCGCTCGCATCTTCGAAGTCGTCCGGATCGGACCGTTGGCGCTCGAAGGGTATCGTTTGAAGGGGATGCATACACGTCCTCCTCGGGCTAGCGAAAACCCGAGCCTATCATCTCCTCTCATCTGTTTTCGAATAACTAGGGAGATCCCTAGCCGAGGCTCACCACAGCTCACTACCTCCGAGTACCGTGGGAGGACCGGGCCGATGTGGGCATGGGGGCGGCAGGGGTGACCAGGGCGCGATCATGACAGGACCGTCAAGACGAGCGCAGGCACGAGGTAGAACAGCAAAATTCCGATCTTATACAGCGACATACCCGCATAGTGCAGTGCATCGAACTGCTCATCGGACAACCGAAACCATCTGCCGTGAAAATTCCGCAGCCAGGTATGCGCCCCGACAAAAACCGAAAACCACACCAACAGAATCCCATAGTGCACCACCGTCCCCCACAGCAGCATATTCCGGGTCAGTTCGAGGCTCATGATGCTCTCCTCCCTTCACATTCGCTCATCGGGCTGGTCCGCGCGGAAAGACCGCCGCCGCTGCCACACGTTCTGTGATGCCGTACGAAGCCGGGATGCTGGTGCACAGCGGATCGCACTGCATCCCGACGTCGGATCCATGTAACGCCGGTGCGCGAAGGGTTAATCCACGACATCAAATCCCGAGCAGGATTGCGGGAGAGTCGACAGGCGATAGCTCTTCAGGGCATGCATCATGCCGCTGTCGTCCTTCACCGTCAGGGTATACCGCGTCTCCGCCGTCCGCATTTTGGCAGGGGGCAGGTATTTGACCATCCACACCGTGGCACCGGAACGCTCCCCTCCCTTGTCCAGGGGCCCCCGCTTCACGTTCAACAATTCCTCTCTCGACACTTCGAGCGGGCCGTCCTCGCAGGCAATCCGCAGCCCCTTGTGAGCCGCCCACTTCTGCGGCTGCACGATCGTCTGATCGGGAAACTCGATGGACAGTTCATAGCCGGCGAGTTTCGTATCGGCCCCGTCGTTTCGAAGTCCGGCATAGATCACGATTCCCGTCGTTGTGGCCATCCCGCCCGAAGGAGACGGGGATCCCGAGGGACGCCGCCATGGAAACAGGCGCACGGCGCTGATCTGGCCCGCGATGAGCGGCTGGTCCTTCCGCACCCTCGCCAGATCCTCGGTCTTCACTTTCAGTTGTTCGGCCAGCAGACGCGCCCGATCGGCGGCATCTCTGGTCAACGACTCCTGCTTCTCCCGTTCTTTGTTCGCCAGCTCGAGCATGCGTTCGAGTTGCGCGAGGTGGGCGTGCACCTCCTCGCGCTGCCTGGCGTCCCAGTACACCAGCAGGCCTCCGCCGAAGATAAACCCGCCCAGCGCGATCGAACAATACAATTTCCATTGAGGAAAACTGTGGAGTAAGAGCGCGTACCCCGTGCAGATGAGCACGGTCGTGAAGTAGAACCAGAATTCACTCGCCATGCGGCGCTCCTGCAAACCCTTGCCTCGGATCCGCAGCGGGCCTTGTCCGCTGCATCATATCGCACCGAGATATGGCACAATGCATGCGGGGACGTTCCCGGAGGCCGCGATGCTGGTGCACATTATCGCTGATTACGGGATGGGAGACCTGGCGTTTGCCGAGGTCGTCCAGCGGGTCAAGCTGCACCTCCCCGACGTCGAACCCGTGCTGACGCCGGTGCCGGCCTTCTCGACGATTTCAGCCGGCTTCTGCATCGCCCAACTCGGCCTCCACCCGTCGCCCCCCGGCACGCTGATCTACCACAACGTCGCGCCCCGCGAAGACGATCCCGCGGCCAGGCCAAGAAACGCCGGCGAACGGCTGGCCTACGCGCGGCTCCCGACCGGCGTCCGCGTGATCGGCGTGAACGCGGGCTATGCGCTCTCGTTCATCAAGGATGTGGCGGAGAAACTGCGCTGGGCGGCGTCGCCGTCCGAAGGGAGCCAGTTTCGGTCTCGGGACGTGTTCCCCCAGGCGGCTGCGGCCATTGCGCTGGGGCTCCCCGCGGCGCTGGGCGATGAGATTTCACCGGGCGTCATTCCGGATCCTCCCCTCTCGGCCGTGGCGTATGTGGACGGGTACGGCAACATCAAAACGACGATCGCCTACGATGCGAAGCGCGTGCGGCCGGGCAGGCGGATTACGGTGCGGATCGGCGGACGACAGCAGACGGCGACCGTGAGCGACGGAGCCTTTGCAGTGCCTCACGGCGAGTTAGCCTTTGCCCCTGGCAGCAGCGGATGGCCGACGCGGGACGGAACCCCCGTGCGGTGGATGGAACTGTTTCTTCGAGGCGGCAGCGCATGGGACCTCTTCGGCTGTCCGGCTACGGGGTCCGCCGTCTCGATCGACTGATCCATCCCGAACGGATCCTCTGCCCGTTTCGTTTCACGCCGGACGTCGTTCCTTGGCCCTATCCAACAAAAATAAAAAGCCCCGCTCCCTTTCGGAAGCGAGGCTCACGTCAGAACTCACAATGTTTACATCCGTCCTGCCTTGCGGCGCTCTTGATGCATCCATTGAGCGTCGTTCTGTCGTATCACCTACTCTACTCCGGTTGCTCATCGTCGGCACGAGGGAGCACCCTAGGATCGGCCGAGATTGTCCCCGGCCTCGCCCACTCGACGCAGGCAAAAATGTAGTTGCGCCGGTCCACGAGGGTGGTCGGCGACGACGTCAGCGAGGCGCGTCGATTGTGCTTGGCGCATTCAGTGTCCGCGAGTTCCTGCACTTTGCGGGTGTTCATCTGATACGACTCGATCGTTACGAAGTTTGGACTGACATTCTTGACGGTGGGATCGCATCCCTCCAGAGCAGCGACCGGGAGCAGCGTGAGCAGAACTCCCCTGAGGGCTGTCACGCTCGGCTCCTTCCTTTTGAGACCTTTTAAGACCGGGCGCCTGCGCGGTTTCGGCCGGACCGACTCCGCAACAGATCTTCAGATGAACGGATAGAGCCCTGTTGAGTTCAGACCAACCCTTCATGCCCCTTGTCCATTGTCCACCCACCTTGCTAGGCTGACATCAACGTCGCTTCATTCCACTCCACCGGCTGCCGAGCAAAGAAAGGAGCCCTTCTCATGGACAAGACGGTCTCGAACGGTCACGTCGTCTCGTTGGAATACACCGTGAAACTCGCCGACGATGAAGTGATCGAGAGCAATATCGGAAAAGAGCCGTTGACCTATACCCACGGCGCCCACCAAATCATCCCTGGCGTCGAAGCCGCCGTCGAAGGCATGGCCGTCGGGCAAGCGAAACACGCCGTCGTCCAGCCCAGAGAGGGCTATGGCGAGCGCGATCCGGACGCCGTGCAAAACGTGCCGAAAGAGAAACTCCCGCCAGGGATTGCGGTCGGGACCCAACTGCACGGCAAAGACGCCGAGGGGCGCGACGTCCGGCCGATCGTCTCCGCCATTGACGACGAGACCGTCACCCTGGATTTCAATCATCCCTTGGCAGGGAAGACGCTTCACTTCGATCTGAAGGTACTGAACATCGAATAGCCGCGGAGGCGCCGGGTCCTGCTCCGGCCCGGACAGCCGCGGAGAGGTGGATCAGCGCGAGGCGGCCCGGTCTGCGGCGCGGCGGCGGAGTTCGCCGTGCTCAGCCGCTGCCATTCGCTGTGCGGGCGCTGGGGTCCGGACATGGATCACGCGGGACAGTGCAGTCGCCACGGCGGCGGTCGCTAACATGACGAAGCCGATTCCGATGACGCCGGCCGCCTCGCCGATGTGCTGCGTGATCCAGCCGAAGGCCGTCATGCCCGCAATGGCCATGCTCATCGCGGCGGTGGTATAGATCGCCAACACTCGACCGACCATGTGGCTGGGAGCGATCTCCTGAAGGACACCCCAGGCAATCGGCGTCAGCGTCCCGGCGCCGGCGCCGATCAGCGCCATGCATGCCGCCGCTGGCCAGAACTCCCCCACCGACGCCAACCCCCACATCGCCACCCCGCTGACCGCGCTGGAGCCGGCGATGACGAGAAACCGCCGGCGCAATTCCCACCCCGTCACCTTCACGAGGCCGATGGAGACGGCGAGTAACCCGGCGCCGAAGGCCGACCACAAGTAGCCGACTTCCGCCGGTCCGAGTTGCAGCAGGATCCGAGCGAACACGGGGAGCAGGGTCGAGAACGCCGCGGCACCGAAGGTGTACAACGACGCGGCGAGGATCAACAGGAGAATGCGCCGTTGCTTCACGAGGGAAAATCTGACGCCCTCCACGAGGTCGCGAAGCAGCGACGCAGACGCTTCGACCGTTTCCTGACCGCTGTCTTGCGCGGAGATGCGCATCCACAACAGGCACGCGGCGGATGCGAGATACGTGACCGCGTTGACGCACAGCACCTCTTGGGACCCGATGGACG
>JBDZVU010000109.1:0-2688 GCA_040255845.1 Nitrospiraceae bacterium
TCGTTGCCTGAAGGTGGTTGTGCTGACCGTGACCGTTGCAGGACTTCCAAGTCTCCTGATGGCACAAGAACGGATCGACTTGCCGCGCTACAGTCTCGAGCTGCCTTCTAAATGGACGTCCCAAGTGGAAGGCGATCACTGGATGATCAATCCGGCGAATCACGCCAACGAATTGGGCGTCGCGCCGGTCGGAAACGGTCTGCAAATCGGCCCGTCCCTCACCCGTGCAGACGCGCATCGCCGGCTTTGGGCCACTGCCCTCGGTAGCCGCCAGGTCGTCCAGGCCAATCCTACGCACGAGGACAAGGATGACCTGGGACGGACTTGGACCGTCGATTCGGCGGCGATCCAGGAGGGCGGGGTCCTGTATCTCCTGGCGTTGAGCGTGGTGGAGCTGAACGGTCGTGCAGAGGGATTTCTGGTGGTTGGAACACCCAGTGCGGTGGAACGATATCAGAAAGACATCGACGCCATTCTCATCTCGGTGCGTCCTCGCGAGTCAGCGAAGTCCCACGTCTCGACAGTTCGCGAGAAGCCGCCTGCCTTCGGCCAGCCCAGTCCACTCGGTTCTGCCGGACCGGGCCGCCTCGCCGGGGTCTGGACGGCGACCACCCATGAGCTGCGGTACGGGATCGGCGGGCTGGCGAATAAGGCCGTTGTTTCAGAGTTGATTCTTTTTGCCGACGGCGCCGCCCTGTGGGGGATGCCCGGCGAAGGACTGCTCGGGTTCGATCGTGCCGCGCACCGCGCGCGCTGGCGCGAACGTTGGGGCAGCTACATCCTCCGTGACAAATGGCTGACCATCACGACTGGCGGGGAAGAGCGCCGATATGCGCTGCTCGATGGCAACGTCCTGGAACGTCGCTATACCGAAGCCGGGAAGGACCGTACAGGGGAGCGCTTTCTGTTTCGACCGAGTGTGGATGGCGTAGGGCTCGACGGTGAGGTTCGGCGAAAAGACCACTGGCCGGCTCCTGGGAACACGAGCGGTATCGGGACGGTGAAGGGCCTGACTTTTTCCAGGAATGGCACATTTCGGGACGAGCAACTCATGTGGGTCGTGCTGCCGGACCGTGATGGCGAAAGTAAGGATGCTCATCAAGCACGCGTCGCCCCCGGCCGTGGACGCTATCGACTCGAGCATTGGACGCTGGTTCTGGAGTATGACGACGGACGTGTGAACCAAGTGAGCTTTGTCGCGACCAATCCGAGCAAACCATCGATGGGCGCGATCTTGAATGGTTATCCCATCGAGCCCAACCCATACTGAGACAGCGGTGCGTGGGCTGATGATGCAAGGGCGGGATCGAATGAACGAGGAGGCGACGATGCAGAGAGCCCTGGGCGGATGGTGTTTGAGCGTATGGATGTTTGTTGCGTGCAGCGCAGGCGTCGCGTACGCGGCGCCGGAGTTCGCCGTGTCGGTGACCGGCAAAGTCCAGGGGAAGTTCAAAGGCGAAATGATCCAGAAAGGCTTCGAGGGCAAATTCGCCGGGCTCGGTTTTGAACAGGAAGTGATAAGCCCGCGAGATGCCGCGACCGGTCTGGCAACCGGGAAACGGCAGTATAGGCCACTTCGGATCAAGCAGGCGTGGGGACCGGCTTCGTTACAGTTCATCGCCGCTCTGAACGCGAATGAGCCGCTGGCGGTCGCCATGGATTTCTTTGCTCCCGATGCGGCGGGCATGCTTGTCCTGGACCACACGGTGAGGTTGACCAATGCCACCGTGGTTTCTTACAAATCCCACGCCGACCGCGATGATCTGAAAGCTCCTCAGGTCGACGACATCGAATTGGTGTTCCAGCAAATCGAAATCATCGATCACCGAGGAAAAGGCAACGTCGTGGATACCTGGATCGCACCGTAAAGGGCAGTGTCGGTATGGATCGTGCCGCCTCACTCCAACAGAGTTACACCAGGCAGAGTGCGTTCTCGTACACCTGCCATGCCTGCTCGCGTTGTTGCCACGACAAGATCATCCGTGTGAATCCCTATGAAGTGGCCCGGCTCGCTGCGAACCGCGGGATCAGTACAACGGAGTGCCTTGCGACCTACACGGATGCGTCCCGTACCGCGCTCAAACAGACGGATAGCGGGGCCTGCATTTTCCTGACCGCGCAAGGCTGCAGTGTCCACCCCGACCGGCCGCTGGTCTGCCGTATCTATCCGCTCGGACGCCGTGTCACGGCAGAGGGGGACGAAACGTTTCACGACCTGACGCCTCATCCTCACACGGCAGGGGAGTATGGCGTGGCCGGAACCGTACAAGACTATCTTGCATCACAAGGCGCCGAACCGTTTCTCGAGGCCGTGGATCGCTATGTTGAGTTGGTCGGTGGATTGTCGGCCACACTCCGCAGTGAGATGGGGCGGGACCCTGCACTGAAGCAGCGTGTGCAGGAGGCGGTAAGGGAGTCTATCGCCGGAACCAGTATTCCAACGGCTCATTGGATGGACATGGACCGCGTCGTGGAAGACTATTGCGTCCGCCATAAAATGGAGGTTCCGGCGGCTGTGTCCGCCAAAATGCAAATTCACGTCGAGGCACTTGAGGAATTCATGCGCACATCACGTTAACCAAGGAGGGGGATCATGGACGAGAAGGAACGGGCAGGACACACAGTGGCACTGGCTGCGGCGCTCACCATGCTGGGCATTTCCGTCGGCGTGAATGTTCAGGAAGCGAT
>JBDZVU010000109.1:2698-8744 GCA_040255845.1 Nitrospiraceae bacterium
GATGGCCGGTCCGGCCGACATGCCGGCTGCCGCGCAGGGCAAGATACAAGGCGGCGTGCCGGATTCGGTCCAATCAAAGTTGGGCAGCGTACAAGACAAAGAGTCGTCCGTCCAAAGCAAGATGCCGTCGGTGCAGAGCAAACTGCCGGCGGCGCAAAGCAAAGTGCCGGCCATGCAGCAGAAACATCCGGTCCGGCCGGCGGATCCGTCCCGCCCGTAAGCGGCCGGCTCACAGACTGAAGGTCATCTTAGGAGGAGGAGTGCCATGCGTGCCGTCGGCTTAGTATGTCTTCTTGCGGCGTACCTGCTGGGAGGTCCGGGGATCGTGTTCGGAGCCGGCAATCCCGTCGTGGAGGCGCTGACGCAGGGAACGGTGGTGCAATTCTCAGGGCAGGAGGCGGTCTCGCAGCCCTATCAGTTCGACATCACAATCGCCACCGCGGACAAGGCGCTCAATCTCGGCCTGGCTGTCGGCCAGCCCATCGCCGTCCCGATCGCCTCAGGGCGCGTGCTGACGGGCATTATCGAACGCATCGAGCAGGTCGATGGACCGGGATCTCAGGGCTTGTACCGGCTCCATCTTGTGCCGGCCATGCAGCGGCTTCACTACAAGACGGCTAGCCGAACGTTCTACGCAAAGAACGTCGCCGATGTTGCGGTGCAGCTGCTGAACGAGGCGGGAATCACACAGGTCGACATGCGGATCGCAGCCGCGCTGCCGACCGAAGAAATGCTCGTGCAGTATCAAGAGAGCGACCTCGCGTTCTTTTCGCGTCTGCTCGAGGGGGCCGGGCTTCACTATCATTTCGAAACGACGCCGGCGGGCGAGAAGGTTGTCCTCAGTGACGGGAATGCGGGTTTTCCCATCTCAGCCGCCGGCAAGGTCGTGTTTGCGCAGACCGCGCCCAGCATTCTGACGTTCACGCGAGGCCAAACGCTGCATGCCGGCCAGATTCAAGCCGGCGACTACAATTGGAGAACTCCCGGGGCGGATCTCACGGCTGTCGCGCAAGCTCCGGTCTTTGCAGACCTGACCGAGCGCCTCTTCCCTGCCGGCGTCGAAACGAAGCCTGAAGCCCAAACAGCTGCGGCGGTCAGGCTCGCGGCCCGTGTGTCCGCGGCGCAATCCTGCGGCGGGGAGTCCACCTATCCGAACCTCCAAGCCGGGACACGGGTATTCCTCACGGGTCATCCACGAGCCGATTTCAATCAGGAATACGTCGTGACGGCCGTCGAGCATCAGCGGAACGGCAAGGAGTATCGCAACAGCTTTCGCTGCATTCCCGCGCAGATTGCCTTTCGTCCGTTGCCGATCACGCCGGTTCCCGTCGTCGCGGGCGTGGTGCCGGCCTTGGTCGTCGGTCCGCCCGGGGAGACCCGCCATGTGGATCAATTTGGGCGAGTCAAGCTGCGGTTCCCCTGGCGAAGCCCTGGCCATACCAGCTCCGCGGAGCCCGGCGACGCCGGGTTCGTGAGGGTCGCCCAGGTCGCCACGGGCGTCGGCGCGTCGGCCATGTGGCTGCCCGATGTGGGAGAGGAAGTGCTGGTGGCGTTCGAGCACGGTGATCTCCGGCGCCCAGTGGTGATCGGCAGCGTCTACAATGCCAAGGATATGCCGCCGGTGGCGCTGCCGGCGAACAAACATCTGTCGGTCCTCCGCAGTCAGGGAG
Organism: Nitrospiraceae bacterium; assembly: GCA_040255845.1. GTDB lineage: Bacteria > Nitrospirota > Nitrospiria > Nitrospirales > Nitrospiraceae > Nitrospira_D. Next base: position 4,369 of record JBDZVU010000109.1, read on the forward strand.
CGGGTGGGGCCAAGACCGAGCTGGTCTACGACGGGACGCCGGGAAATGAACGGCTGTTGATCCAGTCTGGCCAGAATGGACTGACCTTGGCAGCGAGCGGCATTACGTTGCACGGACCGTCGGTTTCCATCAGCTCGACCGGCGACTTGGTCCAGCGGGCGGGCCGAGCGATGACCGTAGAAGCCGGCGCCGATCTCGTGGTGAAATCGGGACAGAATACGGTCTTGACCAGCCAGAAGGACGCCGTTGTCACCGTTGCCGGGAACACCCAATTGACGAGCGGGATCGGCCTTCAAACCTCCGTTGGAGCCAATGCCCAATTCACGGTGGGAGCCAGTCTGGTGCTCGAGACGGGGAAAGATCTGTCGCTGAAGACGGGACAACATTTTCTTTTGCAAATCGCGCGCACCGGGCGCGCCACGGTCGGCGAGGATTTCATCGTCCAGGCGGGACGCAATGTGGCGATCAACACCGGGGCCATGTTCCAGTTTGTCGCGGCTCAGACGGGTACCATACAAGCCAATCGCAACCTGCTCATCAAATCGGATGGCGACATTGACATTCTGGGCAAGGATATCTCGGCGAAGTCCAGCGGGAATCTGAATCTCAAAGGAGCGAAGATCTTACAAAATTAACGGTATTGCGCTCGTACCAGGTTTGTGAGGAGGGATGACATGAGAGTGATTCGGTTGGCGTGTGCGGCAACGATCGGGGTCCTCTCGCTGGCGCTGGGGACTGGGCCGGCGGCGTATGCCCTGACGGACATTGTCCTCAATGATCCGTTGCATTTTGGTGGGCCGGACGCCGGCACCATCCTCGTGCCGGCTGGGTTGTATTCGGTGGATGCGGAAGAAGAAGGGCTTCGTCTCGTGCCGCAGAATGGCGGGGCGGCGCTCAACATTGATGCGGAGCAAATCACTCATCAGCAATCGGTCCAGGAGATCACCGCTCTCCTGATCCCCCACGATGATGATACGCGTGTACTGCTCTTGCTGTATCCCGGCAACGTGGCCTATCAGGCCGTCGGGTCTCGCAGCGGGATTCGATCCCGCGCAACCGTCCGCGTGCCACCCAGTGCCATTTCATCGTCGCTCGGCACCCCACTCGAATCCGTCAAGGTCCAGCGGGTTACGAGCTGGTCTCCGCTCCGGCAAATCGTGGCCGGAGAGCGGATTCGATTCTTCCTGAACGGCCGCGTGCCGTCCAGTGCGTTTTCAGCGACTCTGGGCGGACAGAACCTTCCAATTGTCGAATCTTCCGAAACAGCGAACCAGCAGGGAACGATCATTGACGTGCAGGTCCCACTGCACGTCGTGGTTCCGACCGGTGCGGCTTTATCGACACGCGTGGGGACTGTGAATCAAGTGTTGGAGCCTTCCTTCAAGGTCTACGAGCGACCGACCGTGTTGGCCATGCGGGTGCTCGATGGACCGTGGGTTGGATTTCCCGCCACCGTGCTCGATGTCACCTTGGGGACGTACCGTGGTCTGGAAGGTAAGGAAGTGGGACTGATGTCGCGCGACTGTTGGGTGGATAGCACACGGATGACCCAGATGCCCGCTTCAGGACCATCAGACACCATCCGAATGACCATCAGGTTTACTCCAAGCGGGAGTGTCTCCGAATTGCCTGCGGGAAGCGATCTCACCGGAAATCTCGTCGCGCTGTCCGGTCGCACCTGCCAACTCGAGCTCTATTTGGGATTGATTGGCCGGATTCCAACCGGAAAGGTGCTCTCATTGCCCGCCGTGGCTAGCACATCGATCTCGAGCACACGAGAGTTGCTGGCATTCACCACCCCGTCAGGGAAAAGGTTGCGCGTAACAGCCACGGGACACTGCGGTGGTCCGCTCTCCGTGGGGTCTGCCGGCACATTCCCCGTCGGCGTCCTCTCTTCCAGCAGCGACATCACGTTTCACATCCGCAATGGAATCTTCCCAACCATGTGTGACTTTGTAATGACGCCGAGCTTGACGGTGAAGAAAGGGTGGGTCATATCCGAAGCGTTGTGGAACTTGGATAGGGATAGCGATCCGCTCAATCATTGTCGGCTCTCGTTCGGCGCCGTCCATTTCGAGGTTCTCGCCAATTCCTATGGTGCGGATGCGCCGCACGACGAACGGACGCTGCGGGCCATGCGGACGACAGGAACATGCGCGCCGGACCAGAAGGATTCTTTGAAAAACAACCACTTTCTCAGCCTGAGTCTCGGCAAGGTGACTCTGGTCGGTCCAGCAGGCCAATCCTGGCGGGATGCGTTTGAATGACAGCTGGACGTTGATTGTCGATGTAGCCGAACAAAAGGAGTCCCGTCATGAAGCGTGTACTGACTTTGATGCTCTTCACAGTGTGGACATTCGTGGGCATGCCGGGCGTATGGTGCTATGCCGATGACGCACCGCGGGGCGTGGCGGTCACTTTCGAGAAAGCCGTCCATTTCACCCGGGCGGATGGGACCTCCGTGCTTGTGGACGCCGGAGCCTACCGCGCGGAGATCAAGGAGTCGTTCATCAGACTGACGCCTGAGAAGGGCGGGGCCGACGTGGAAATCGGCGCGCAGCCTTTGTCGCTGGAGATGTCGATTCAAGAGCCGATGGTGATCTCATTGGCCCGGAACAGCGACGAGCATGTGTTGGTCTTTGCGGACCCGAACGGTGTGGTGGTGGGAGCGACCGGAAGCTATAGCGGAATCGGCACCCGCGATCTCGTCAAGATCAATCAACCGATAGTTTCGCCGATCGTCACCGCGCCGCAACTACCGGGCGGCAACGTGCTTCCCGGCATTCCGCGGCTCAAATCCATCGCCGTGGCCTCGTTCGCCAATCAGGGTGCCTTGGTTCCGTTTGCCAATGCCAACGTGACGATCGTGCTGCACAACATGTTGGGGGCAGCAGGGACCAGAATTCCTTATCGCCTCGTGCCGCCGGGAAGCATCACCGGCCAGTCGACCTGCACCCTGACGCGCAATCCGAGGATTGCCGTGCCGGATTCCTTCCAGCTGAACCAAAGCGGAGAGGGGCGCATCAGTCTTCCCGGATGGTTTACCAGTGCCGGCACGTGTGCCATCGGTCTGGAGCTGTCGTTGCCGGGAAAATCCGAGCCGGCTCGTGTGGTGGCAGGCCCGATTCAGGTGCAGCGGCCGGTTCGTTATGCCGTCACAGGCACGGCCCGATTGAGAAACATCCTCGGCGTTCGCGTGAGTACGTTGCTCGGCATCTGTGAAGGCACGTCCATCGGACCAACGAATTATACTGTCGGCGTGATCGAGAACGGCAGCGATTTGGCATATCGAATCAGGAGTGGACCGCTCGGCACGGATTGCCAATACATCTCGAAGGCGTGGGTGCTGCCGGATGGGGCGCGTCTCGTTTCGGCCAAATGGGAGTCGGTGCAGGAGATTCCTCCCGGGCAAGGGCAGGGCAAGTGCTGCGTCGTCGGCTCGTTCGGCCAGAATTGCATTATGATTACGCGCCCGCCGGTCGAAAGCTTTAACTTAAACCGAGGCACCGCGCCCATCGTGACCGGCGACCGGGCCGAATCGCCGCCGTATTACTCCGTCACCAGCTCGGACGCACAGATCTTGGAGGATGGCGTCATCCTGTTGGAGAATTCGCCGCCACGCGTGGTGACCGTCGTGAAGCCGATGTGGGGAAAGCTGCAATGCACGAATACGGCGGTGAACGACCACGGCGTCAAGCTGATTCTCCGGGAACTCGTGCTCGAAGGTCCGCCAGGACTGAGTTTTTAAACCTGTCACCAACGCAATAGCGGCGTGCCACACTGTTAGAAACTCGGCGCACAGCTCTTGCTATTCACGACATCCCAACAAGCCGCGCCGCCCGGTTGTTGCTGGCCCTGCGCGTTCACCTTGAACGTGATCCACGTAATGGTGTCGAAGCTGAAAGCGAGACTGTCCATTCGACTGTTCTCACTTGCGGATGTCGTAAATGAGGTGACCCAAGCGTTTGACAGTCGTGCCCTGAACCGTCCGCAAAAACTCCATCTTAATGTCCTTTGACACCTGGCCGGATGCCGCCAACAGGGCCAATGCCGGAGACGTGGAGTCGCTCCGTTTGACCACCTGCAGCCGCTGGATCTGAATTTTGACCGGCGCACCGGGCGGGGCTTCTCCATGGCCCCATGTCACACTTTCAGCCTGGATCCATCCGACGTGCGTCGGCGGGGCATTCGTTTCGCCTTGAAGATTTGGAACCAACAAAAACATTGTATCCGCGGCTGAAGTCGTGGCGATCGCCGCCACGAGCGTACATGCCAGGAGGCCGACCCCTATCGTACGCATAATCTGCCTCCTCCTCTTCAGTTTCCGAGCAGTGTGGGGCTGCCGGTCACGATGTGTCCGATCGGCTGACCTGGCT
>JBDZVU010000110.1:0-8654 GCA_040255845.1 Nitrospiraceae bacterium
AGCACAAGGGAAGGCTCCTCAGCCTTCCCTTTTTTGTGCCCACTGTCCACCGATGCAACGCACAACCGCCGGAGCGCGGTCGGCATGAAGAAATTTCGCATCGCCATTGCAGGAGCCAGCGGCTACGCAGGTGCAGAACTGGTTCGGCTGGCCGCTGCGCATCCCGCCTTCGAGCTCACCGCGGTCACCAGCGAAAAATCGGCGGGCCAATCCGTTTCCGCAGTCTTCCCCAGTCTGACGGGAATCGTTTCCCACATGTTTGAATCGTTGGCCCCTCACACCCTCGCTGAGCGGGCGGACGCCGTCTTCTTGGCCCTGCCGCATACCAAGTCGCAGGAACCCGTCGCCCTTTGCCGCAAGGCAGGCGTCTTTGTCGTCGACCTCAGCGCGGATTACCGTTTAAAGGACGCCGCGGCCTACGAACGCTGGTACCAAACCGGGCACGCGTACCCGCAGTTTCTCCATGAAGCAGTGTACGGTCTGCCCGAATTGCATCGAAGCGCCATTGCGAAAGCCGGTCTGGTCGCCTCTCCCGGCTGTTACCCGACGGCGGCCATCCTCCAACTGGCTCCGCTGTGCAAACATGGGCTCGTACAGCCACATAGCATCGTCATCGATGCCAAGTCAGGAATATCCGGAGCCGGGCGTAGCCCGGCGCTCGCCTACCACTTTCCCGAAGCGCATGAATCCTTGGAGCCCTACAAGATCGGACAACATCGGCACATTCCCGAGATCGAGCAAGAACTGGGACTCCTGGCTGGATCCGGCTCCCCCGTCACCGTTGCGTTTACCCCCCATCTCGTCCCCATGAACCGCGGCATCTTGAGCACCGCGTACTGCAAGCTCAATCAGGACGTACCAATGAATGACCTGCGCACCCTGTACCGGGACTTCTATAAAGGTGAGCGGTTCGTGCGGTTGTTCGAGGACGCCGTCCCCAACCCCCGCTATATCCGAGGATCGAATTACTGCGATATCGGCGTGTATCAAGATCGTCGGGCCGGCTGGATCGTGACGGTGGCGGCGGTCGACAACCTTGTCAAGGGAGCCGCGGGTCAGGCGATCCAAGCCATGAATCTCATGCTGGGCCTCCCGGAAGAGACCGGCCTCACCGCACCGGCCAGTTACCCTTGATGCGGCGCGATCTCACCTCCTCTCCACACACGGCACCATGGTGAAGCGGCCGACAACGGGCGTCACGGCACCGCTGGGTTTTTTGGCGGCGGGGATCCATTGCGGCATCAAGAAAGCCGGCATCCTCGATCTCGCACTGATCGTTTCAGAAGTCAGCGGTCCCGTGGCGGGCGTGTTCACGAAGAATCAGGTTGCCGCGGCGCCGGTGATCCTGGACCGCCTGCATCTCAAGCACCAGCGAGGCCGCGCGGTTCTCGTGAACAGTGGCAACGCCAACGCCTGTACCGGAAAACAGGGACTGGCCGCCGCAAAGACGATGGCGTCGCTGGTGGCGCAGAAGTTCCACGTGCCCGTGGAGGAGGTCTTCGTCGGTTCGACCGGCGTGATCGGGCGCCGGCTGCCGATCCATCTAATCAAGGCAGGCCTGCCAATCCTGCTGTCAAAGCTTGGCCGCCAAGGCGGCCGGGACGCCGCCCAGGCCATCCTCACGACCGATCTCCGGCCGAAGACCACGGCCGTGGCGCTCCGCATCGGGGGCCGCACGATCACCATCGGCGGCATGGCCAAAGGCTCCGGCATGATCCATCCCAATATGGCCACCATGCTGGCGTATCTGACGACCGACGCGGCGATCGCGCCGAACGCCTTGCAACGCGCATTGCTCGCCGCGGTGGACCAGTCCTTCAACTGCATCACGGTGGACGGCGACACCAGCACCAACGATACGGTGCTCTGCCTGGCTAACGGGATGGCCGCGAACGGGACCATCCGAATCGGATCCCCAGAGTATCGCCGGTTCGAACGGGGGCTGACGGACGCATGCCGCTCCCTTGCCCTATCCATTTGCCGTGACGGCGAAGGCGTGACCAAAGTCGTGACCATTCGCGTGCAGGGGGCCAAGACCCCTCAGGCGGCGAAGCAGGTCGCGTCGACCATTGCCACATCCAATCTGGTCAAGACCGCGCTGTTCGGAGAAGACGCCAATTGGGGCCGTGTGATGGGAGCGATTGGGCGAGCCGGGGTGCCGATCGACCAGGAGAAGATTACGGTACGGTTCGACAATGTGACGATGGTCCGGCGGGGAACCGGGACCGGCCCGGCCGCGGAGCAGCGCATTGCCGCCGTCTTCAAGAAGAAGGAATTCACGATCACGGTGGATCTAGGACAGGGAAGAGCACAGGGGCACATGTGGACCACCGACCTGTCGTATGACTATGTGCGGATCAACGCGAGCTACCGGTCTTGAACATGAGACCGTGCTTGAAAAGCCCAGTCGACTGTGATAGCGTGCCAAGGCTTTAGGGTCGACAAGACAGCCAGCCGGACCACACACGGCTGATCTTTCTACAAAATCCACATCAGCGTATGAACGCTGCTTGGCTTGAGAACAAGGGGATGCTATTCCCCTCACCCGCCCGCGGGTGCTCTGCAAGCCCTGAGGGGAGGTGAAGGCATGGGAGTAGTAACGATTAAGGAACTGTTGGAAGCAGGCGTCCATTTCGGCCACCAAACCAACCGGTGGAACCCCAAGATGAAGAAGTTCCTGTTCGGCGAACGAAACGGGATCTACATCATCGATCTGCAGCAGACCGTGACGCGTTTGGAACAAGCCTATGCCTTCGTCCGGGACACCGTCGCCGCCGGTGAATCCATCCTTTTCGCAGGCACCAAGCGCCAGGCCGCGGAAATTCTGGAAGAAGAAGCCAAGCGGGCCAACATGTTTTACGTCAACCAGCGATGGCTCGGCGGCATGCTGACCAACTTTCAAACCATCCGGCGCAGCATCGACAAGATGAAGAAGATGGAAGCCACGCTGCTGAATCCCGCCGAGCACGGTCTCACTAAGAAAGAGATCGGCCAGATGCAGAAGGAAATCGTCAAGCTGCAAAAATACCTCTCGGGCATCAAGAACATGCGCAGCCTCCCGGGCGCCGTGTTCGTCCTGGACACCCGCGTGGAAAAGATCGCCGTGCAGGAGGCCAACCGCCTCGACATACCCGTCATCGCCATCGTGGACAGCAACTGCGATCCGGACAATATCACCTATCCCATCCCTGGGAACGACGACGCCATTCGGTCCATCAAGCTGATCACCTCGAAGATCGCCGATGCCTGCATTGAAGGCGCCCATTTGAAATCGCAACGCGAGGAAGCCGAATTCCAATCGGCGCCGGCGGTCGGCGACAAGCAGGCGGCCATGAGCTTGGAGGGGGCGCCGGCCTCGTAACGACTCGACAACCGCATCACGACCGCTTCTCTCGAACGACGAAGGATAACGCACCATGGCAGGCACAAGTCAGTTGGTAAAAGAGCTTCGCGAAAAAACGGGCGCCGGCATACTCGACTGCCAGAAAGCCCTGGCTGAAAACGGGAACGACATCGAAAAATCCATCGACTATCTCCGCCAGAAAGGGCTTGCCGCGGCCGCCAAGAAAGCGGGCCGCGAAACGAATCAGGGCCTCGTGCACGCCTACATCCACATGGGCGGCAAGATCGGCGTCCTGATCGAAGTCAATTGCGAAACGGACTTCGTCGCGCGCAACGAAGAATTCAAGTCCTTCGTCAATGATCTGGCCCTGCAAGTCGCCGCTGCGAAGCCGTCATACGTCAAGCGGGAGGACATTCCGGCCGACGTGGTGGAGAAGGAACGGTCCATCTACGAAGGGCAAGCCAAGGAAATGGGCAAGCCCCCCGCCGCCTGGCCGAAAATCGTGGAAGGCAAGCTTGACAAGTTCTATCAGGAGAACTGCCTGCTGGAACAATCCTTCATCAAGGATCCCGCCGTCACGGTGAAGGATCTCCTCGCTCAGAAAATCGCCAAGATCGGCGAAAACATGAACATCCGCCGGTTCACGCGCTATCAATTAGGCGAAGCATGAGCTCTGCCAAATACCGGCGCCTCCTTCTGAAAGTCAGCGGGGAGATGTTGGCCGGTGAGCAGGGTTATGGCATCCAGCCGTCCATCCTCGAAGGACTCGCCGAAGAAATATCGTCCGTCACCGCATTGGGCATCGAAGTCGCGGTCGTCATCGGCGGCGGCAACATTTTTCGCGGCATCGCGGCGAGCGCCTCCGGCATGGAGCGCGCCTCGGCCGACTACATGGGCATGCTCGCGACCGTGCTGAACGCCCTGGCCCTGCAGAACGCGCTCGAACGGGTCGGCGTCATGACGCGCGTGCAGTCGGCCATCGAAATGCGTCAGCTGGCCGAAGGCTACATCCGGCGGCGGGCCATCCGGCACCTCGAAAAAAAACGCGTCGTGATCTTCGCCGGAGGCACCGGCAATCCCTACTTCTCCACCGATACGGCGGCCGCGTTGAGAGCCATGGAAATCGGCGCGGATGTGATTATGAAGGGCACCAAGGTCGACGGCATTTACGACGCCGACCCGGTGAAACATCCGGCCGCCAAGAAGTATACTGAAATTCCGTTCATGTCGATTCTCAACCAGCATTTGAAGGTCATGGACTCCACCGCCATCACGCTTTGTATGGACAACAACCTGCCCTTGATCGTCTTCAATCTCAAGGTCAAGGGCAACTTCAAGCGGGTCGCGCTCGGGGAACCGATCGGCACATTGGTTACGCTCGGCCCCCGCTGATCAGCCAAGGGGTGTCGCCATGTCACACGCAGCCGCCGTCAAACAAAAACTCACCGCGCAAATGGAACAGGCGCTCGAACATTTGAAGCGGGACCTCGCCGGCCTCCGGACCGGCCGGGCCTCCGTAGCGTTGCTCGACGGAGTGCGGGTCGATTACTACGGGACCATGACGCCGCTGAAGCAAGTATCCAACATCTCCACCCCTGAAGCCCGCCTCATCACGATTCAGCCCTGGGAGCCCCAGCTCATCAAAGAGATCGAGAAGGCCATTTCCAACTCCGGCCTGGGGGTTACTCCGTCGAATGACGGCAAGATCATCCGGGTGCCTCTGCCGCCGCTCACCGAAGAACGGCGGAAGGAATTGACGAAGATCTGCAAGAAGCACGGGGAGGAAACCAAAGTCCAGATCCGCGGCTTTCGGCGCGATGCCAACGAAGAGTTGAAGAAACTGCAGAAAGATGCGAAGCTCACCGAGGACGAACTGCGCAAGGCTGAGCAGGAGACGCAGAAGATCACCGATCAGTTCGGCCAAAAAATCGACGAGGTGATCAAGAAAAAGGAAATGGAGATCATGGAAGTCTGACGGGACTTCCGGACATCCTATCCGTGCCAACCGCTTCGACCTTCTCCCCGACCTGGGCCACCGTCGACCTGTCTGCCCTCGTGCACAATCTGACCGAGTTTCGCCGCGCGCTCGCAGGTGGGGCGGACATCCTGGCCGTCGTCAAAGCCAATGCCTACGGTCACGGAGCCGTGGAGGTCGCCTCTACACTCCTCCGGCAGGGCGTGCTGCGGGTTGCCGTAGTATCGGTCGAAGAGGGCATCACCCTTCGGCAGGGCGGCATCACGGCGCCCGTGGTGGTGCTCGGCGCCCTCTTCCCCGAACAGATCCCGGAGCTGCTGGCTCACCATCTCACACCCGTCGTGAGCGATCTCTCCTTGCTTCCCGAGTTGGCGCGGGCGGCGGCTTCGTTGCCGGCTCCGTATCCAATCCATCTCAAGATCGATACGGGCATGAGCCGTCTCGGTTTGAGCCTGGCCGACGTGAGCGCCCTCTGCGCGTCGCACAACCTGCCGCGATCCCTGCATCTGGAAGGGGTCATGACGCATTTGAGCGACACCGACGGAGATTCGCCCGACGCCACGCTGGCCCAACTTGCGCAATTCGAGAAGGCCCTCGCCATGCTGACTGCATCGGGCCGAACCATTCCATTGGTGCACGCCGCCAACAGCGGCGGAGCCGTGCGGTTCCCCCAGGCGCGCTATTCCCTGGTACGGCCCGGCATCATGCTGTACGGGTATCACACGCTGCCCAAATCGGTGCCCGCGCCGCCGCTCAAGCCGGTCCTGACGCTTGCCACCACCGTGGTTCAAATGCGGACCGTGAACGCCCGCCAGACCGTGAGTTACAACGGCACGTTCACCGCCCGCCGCACAACGCGTGTGGCGGTCCTGCCGATCGGGTATGCAGACGGCATCAATCGGCGCCTTTCCAACCGGGGTCAGGTTTTGATCCGCGGCCGGCGCGCGCCGATTATCGGACTCGTCTGCATGGACATGATCCTCGCCGATGTAACGGAGATCCCCGGCGCCGCTGTCGGAGACGAGGTCGTCCTCATCGGAACTCAGGGCCACGAACGCGTGACCGCGGACGAGGTGGCGTCGTGGCTCGAGACTATTCCCTACGAAATTCTCTGCTGCATAGGACCGAGAGTCCCACGCCGCTATGCAGAGGCCGGCCCGTAGAGAGTCGCGATCTCGTTGTCCTTCAGGGATCCCCTCCCCTATAATAGTTTTATCGTAGTAGGCTCACTGCGTGGTCGTACGGTCTCCATTGCCGCCTCGATACCCATGCCACAGGCGTTCAGCCTCAAGTCCGCCGTCCTCAATTCGTTGTTGGTCGTCCAAGAGTTCTTCGAGCTGTCCGTCCGCATACTCGGCAACGTCTTCCGGCGGCCGTTTTACGGCCGGGAGATTCTTTTGCAGATGGACCGCATCGGCGTGGGCTCGCTTTTCATCGTCGTCCTGACCGGGCTGTTCACCGGCATGGTCTTGGCCTTGCAAGGTGCCGTCCAGCTGGAACCGTACGGGGCAACGATCTATGTCTCCCGTCTGATCAGCACCTCGGTGGTGCGGGAACTGGGACCGGTGCTCGCGGCGCTCATGATCGCGGGCCGCGTCGGAACGGGGATTGCTTCGGAACTGGCCTCGATGACCGTGACCGAACAAATTGACGCGTTGCGGGCTGAAGGCACGGATCCGGTTCAGAAGCTGGCGACGACACGTCTCGTGGCTTGCGTCATCATGATCCCTTTGCTGACGATCATCGCCGACGGCATCGCGATGTTGGGCGGTTGGCTGGTCGCGCGCTTGTATCTCGGTATCGACTCTTATTTCTACTGGACGTGGGCCTATGAGGCGATCCATCAGCGAGACCTGGCTCTCGGGCTGGTCAAGCCCGTCGTCTTCGGAAGCCTCATCGCGATGATCGGATGCTACACGGGGTTTTCGACCAAAGGTGGCACGGTCGGGGTCGGCGCCTCGACCACGCAGTCCATGGTGTCCGCGTCGATCCTTATTCTGGCCACCGACTTCTTCATCACCAAGCTATTCATGGCGATTCCATGACGGTCCCCGCTCCGCTCATCCGGCTTCAGGACGTGTCGCTGACACTCGACGGGAAACTCGTGTTGGACCGTGTGTCGTTCGACGTCGCGGAAGGTGAGACCAAGGTGATTCTCGGAGGCAGCGGCTCCGGCAAGACCACCATTCTTCGCCTGCTGCTGGGTCTCCTCAAGCCTGATCGCGGCACCATTACGATTGCCGGGCACAACATCGTGGCCATGTCGGAGCGGGAATTGAACCAGATCCGAAAAAACATGGCCATGGTCTTCCAAGGGGCCGCCTTATTCGACTCCTTGCCAGTGCGTGACAACGTGGGATACCGCCTGTGGGAGGAAGGCCGCCTATCGGACGCGCAGATTGAACAGATCGTGCGGCAAAGCTTGCAGTTCGTCGGTCTCGAGGACGCGATCGACAAGATGCCTGGCGAATTGAGCGGGGGCATGCGCAAGCGCGTCGGCATCGCTCGGGCGTTGGCCAGCGGCGCACCGCTGCTGTTGTATGACGAACCGACCGCCGGCCTTGATCCGGTGAACGCCTTCGCGGTCGGACATCTAATCTTGCAGTTGAAAGCCAAGGGGGAGACTCAGGTGGTGGTCACCCATGACCTCGATCTCGCCTTCCGCGTCGCTGATCACCTCGTCATGATCCAGCGAGGCCGTGTCGTCTTTTCCGGGACGCCTCAGGAGTTGGCCGGCAAACAAGATGCGGAGATCCGCGGCTTTCTGGACCCGGGGTCTCTGCCAGCGGAGGAGTGGAGCACGCTGCCGGGCCGCATCTCCCAATGAGACAGGACGCGTGAGTCCGCCATGAGACGCACCGCACAACTGAGATGGGCCCAAGTGAAGGTCGGCGCGGTCATCGTGATTGCCCTCACGCTGCTCGCCGCCATGATCCTGAACCTCGAAGAAGGCATGGGCTTGTTGGGACGGAAAACGACGTTTCGCGCGATCGTGGATCATACGCAAGGTTTAAAAATCGGGAGCCCCGTGCGGATGAACGGCGTGGATATCGGCAACGTGCATCGAATCGCCATTGGAGCAGACGCTGCGCGGGTCGAGATTACCTTTACGGTACAGCAACATGTGGCGCCCCATATCCGACAAGATGCCGCCATCAGCATCCGCGCCCTCGGTTTGCTGGGGGATAAGTATCTCGAAATCCTGCCGGGCACCGCGTCGTTGCCGCCGTTGCCCGTCGGGAGCACGCTGGTGGGGACCGCAGAATCGGATTTCAGCCACTTCGCCTCGACCGCCACAAGCACCATCGACCGGGTCAATGCCGCGTTGGAACAACT
>JBDZVU010000173.1:0-2311 GCA_040255845.1 Nitrospiraceae bacterium
CACCTGACCGCGCATTTCGAGAAGTTCTTCCTTGGCCAAACTCTACCTCGTTTCCACTTGAAAAAGACGCGGTGCCTTAGCGTTACGGCTGTCAAATGTGAAGGAGGGGCGGCTTGCCAGTCGTACAGTCAAGACTGTTAGGGTCACATCATGAAAACCCTGTCTATTGCCATCGCCGTCAGCTCGGCTCTCGCTTTGGCGTCGCAAGCGAACGCATCTCAGGATTCTCCTGCCACGGCAGGCGTCTCGGGGCCGGTCATTCGCACAAGCGATGTCGCCGCCTTCTACGCCGTCTACGATTCCGCAAACGGATATCCCACGGCAGCAGCGCTCCAACGCTACATTGACGATGGCTCACCGGGACTGCGCCGGCTTGCCGAACTGCGCAACGTCACGGGCGCCCGGATCGCCGCGAAAATTGATGAGCAGCCAGCCATCTACGAAGACGCAAAACGCTGCATGGCGGTGCTTCCAGAGGTTACGCGGCGAACCTCGGCAGCGTTGCGGAAACTCGCGCTGCTCTATCCCGAGGCGAAGTTCCCGCCCATCACGATTGCAGTTGGACGCGGCAAGCCCGTTGGAGTGACCGACCGTAGCGGAGTGATGATAGGGCTGGAGGCGCTCTGCGGGGTGAGTTGGCTGGAGCCGGATCTCGAGGACAGGTTCGTGCACGTCATTGCCCATGAATATGCGCACGTGCAGCAGGCATTTGCTTCGCCGATGCTCTACGACAAGGAGAAGCCGACGGTGCTTGAGGCGGCTCTGATCGAAGGTGGCGCCGAATTCGTCGCGGAGCTCACGTCGGGCGGAATCTCATATAGCTATCTTCAAACGGTAACGAAGGGCCATGAACGCGAGATCGAACAAGCTTTCCTTCGAGACAAGAACAAGACCGACCTCTCCGCGTGGTTTTACAACGGCACGCTCAGCACCTCCGGCGATCTTGGCTATTGGGTGGGCTATCGGATTGCCAAATCCTACTATCAACATGCGGCTGACAAGCGGCGAGCCCTGCGGGACATCCTCGCTTTGAAAAATCCCGAGGAAATTCTCGCTCGGAGCGGCTGGAGTCCTGGGGTAAAAGGCCTCTGACTCCCGAAGGCCCTTAAACCGTCAGGATCGTCGATCCGGTCGTCCGCCGCGCCTCGAGCGCCCGGTGCGCCTCGGCCGCTTCGGCGAGCGGGAACCGTTGCTTGACCTCGATCTTCACCTTGCCCGACCGGACCACGTCGAAAAGATCGTTTGCAGCTTGCTCGAGTTCCGGACGCGTCGCGATATAGTGGAACAGAGTGGGGCGCGTGAGGAACAGCGACCCTTTCTGCGACAGAATCAGCGGGCTGATCGGATCGACCGGGCCCGAGGCGTTGCCGAAGCTCACCATCAGCCCGCGCGGGCGGAGGCAATCGAGGGATTTCATGAACGTGGCTTTGCCAACGGAATCGTAGACGACGGGAAGCTTCTGCCCCGCCGTGAGCCTGTCCACTTCCGCGGCGAAGTCCTGCTTGGTGTACAGGATCGGATGTGCGCAGCCGTGGGCGCGGGCCAGCTCGGCTTTCTCCTCAGTCGACACGGTGCCGATCACCGTGGCACCAAGAGCGCTCGCCCACTGGCAAAGGATCAGCCCGACGCCTCCCGCGGCCGCCTGCACGAGGATCGTATCGCCGCTCTTTACCGAATAAACCGAGCGCAGGAGCATCCGCGCCGTCATCCCCTGGAGCATCATCGCCGCGGCCTGGTCGAATGCGATGTCGTCGGGGAGCTTCACCAGCTTGTCGGCATCGATCAGGCGTTTCTCGGAATAGCCGCCGAGCGGTCCGGCATAGGCGACCCGGTCGCCGGGCTTCACATTGGTCACGCCCTCACCGACGCTTTCCACCGTCCCGGCACCCTCCACTCCAGGCGTGAACGGCGTCTGCTGCGGATAGAGGCCGGTGCGGTGGTACACGTCGATGAAATTGAGGCCGGCTGCGGCCTGGCGGATTTTCGCCTGGCCGGGGCCGGGCTCGCCGACTTCGACTTCGTCCCAGGCCAGGACGTCGGGGCCTCCAGCCTCATGGATCTGAATTGCGTGTGGCATATCGAGGCTTCAACGCCCGAACAGACCAAAAGAAAAGCCCCGCCGCGGCAATGCCGGGCGGGGCTCCCCCTAAGTGCAGTGAGTTGCCTTAGACGCCGGCGTTTGCGGCAAGCGCCGCGAGCAGGAGCAGGGCAACGATGTTGGTGATCTTGATCATCGGGTTCACGGCCGGGCCTGCCGTGTCCTTGTAGGGATCGCCGACGGTGTCGCCGGTCACGGCCGCCTTGTGGGCTT